>NZ_JBQDYE010000013.1:0-99484 GCF_052044155.1 Salinisphaera sp. SWV1 | reverse complement strand
CTGGCGCGGGGCCCGGGTCGCGCCGGCCAACGCCAACGCGACAAGTGCGGCCGACGCCATCAGGATGGCCACGCCCCGACTCGCCCAGACCAGCGCCGCCTGGGTCGACGGCTCGCCGCGGCCGAGTATCAGCAACGCGCCAGCCGCGGCGACACCGGCCAGCACATACACTCCGGCCGCCGGCAACGCGCCGCCGCGCGCTCCGGTCGACATCAGCGGGGTCGTCCACCAGAGCAGCACCAGTGGTGCGAGCGCGGTCACCGCCAGTGGCGGCGTGCGCGGCGCGCAAGACAGCACGACGGCGCCAATCGCCAGAATCGCCAGCAGCTGCCCCGCCATGCCCGCCGGCCGGCGCAGGGTTTCGGCTACGGCCATCAGGCTCGGCACGATGACGCCCGCGGCAATGATCGCGACGGGCACGGGCAGCGCGCTGCGCTCGATCGCGAAGTCGAGCTTGCGATACAGCCCCAGCCAGTGCGCGCCCGTGGGCAGACCGAGCACGCCCACGAACGTCAGCCCGGCGATGATCAAGCCCGCCAGCACGGTCAACCGCCGACTCGCGAACAGCCGCCACTCGCCGTGCGTGAGCCCGGCGTTCAGCCACACACCGAGCCCGACCGCGATCGCGTACACGCCAGAGCCGTCGTAGATGAGCACGACCAGGGCAAGCAGCAAGCCGAGCAACGCGCCCGCCCGAGGACGCTCCGCCGGCCGACGCGCCACCGCGTACAGGACGGCGGTCGCCGCGGCGTCGACGAGCAGACCCGGCGGCCCCGCCACGGCGGCCCAGAGCGCGGGCGAGGCAACAAACAACAGTGCCGCGAGCACCCCCGCCGATCGCGTTTCCGCCACCCGCACGACAACGGCCGCAACCAGCGCCGCCGCGAGCACATCGGCCAGGCGCAGCGCAAACAGCGCGCCCACCGCCGGGGCCGATTTCAGCACCACCGCGGCCGCAAGCAGGCAAACCAGCGGCCGATCCGGCGTGGCTGCCGCGCGCGCGATGAGATGGCGAAACGGTTCGCCCCAGCCCATGCCGGGCGTCGCCGTATCTTTCAGCCAGCTGAGGCTCGGGGCTTCCGCCGCCCCGACAGGCAACACCAGCGCCACCAACATCGCCGCGGCCAGAGCAACGATGGCGCCGCCCCAGACCCATGCCTGCCGCGCCGACCGCCGCGCGGGCTGTTCAGCCACCGGATTCATGCGACACGCCGGTCCGTGGCGGGGGGCACGCCATCGATATATCGACAGATCAGGCTCATGGGCACCCCCGCATCGGGTCGATCGCTATCAGCGTTGGATCGCGCATGCCGCGCGAAGTTGCACTCCAGGCCTAATGTCCTGCCCTGGGTATTTTGTCGCATTCAGCGAGGCGGCGCGCGTTCGTGGCAAGGCGCGACGCGCCGGCCAGGGCATCATCCCCCTGGCCAAGCGGCGCAACGCCGTCCACGGGCGCGCGCCGCCTCGCCCCGCACCCGATATCCCGAAGGGAACGCCTGTGCGCGCCCATCACCGCGTTGCGCCCCTTTGCCATAGCATAGGCACGGCATGCTATGGCGCAGTCGCGCGCCTTGTGCTGGGCGCGCACAGGCGTTCTGAATACGGCAAATACCCAGGGCAGGACACTGAACTCTAGGAGGATCCGCTGCGACCGGAACGCAGTCGATGGCGACGCCGCAGGGCCATGATCGGTCCGGACAAGGCGTACGCCAGAAAGCCCAGGAACAGCACGCGCGGCGGATCGAGCATGATCAGTACAAACGCAACCACCACGAACAGAATGTAGCGAAACGGCACGCGGTCGCCGATATTGAAATCCTTGAAGCTGTTGTAGCGCACGTTCGAGACCATCAGCCCCCCGGCGCCCACGGTGAACAGGAACACCGGAATCACCAGATCGCCGCCGGGGATGCCGAAGTCGGCCCCGACCCAGACGAACCCCACCAACAACCCCGCCGCCGCCGGGCTCGGCAGGCCGAGAAAGACTTTCTTCTCCAGCGCGCTGCCGCGGGTGATATTGAACCGCGCCAGGCGCAAGGCCGCCGCGGCGGTATAGAAAAACGCGGCCAGCCAGCCCAGCTTGCCGGCGACATTGCTGTAGGCGGCCAGCGTGTGGAGGCTGTACATGTAGGCCAGCAGGCCGGAGGCGAGCCCGAACGACACCAGATCGGCGAGGCTGTCGTACTGAATGCCGAAATCGGACTCGGCGTTGGTCAGCCGGGCCACGCGTCCATCCAGCATATCGGTGAGCATGGCCACGAATATGGCAATGCCCGCCACCGCGAACCGATCCTGCGTGGCCGCGATGATGGAATAGAATCCGGCAAACAGCGTGCCGGTCGTGAACAGGTTCGGCAACAGATAGATGCCGCGCTTGCGGCGGCTGCCAGGTTCGCTGGGGGATTCAGACATAGGCGCTAGTCTAGCGTATCGGCCGCCGGTCTCGCTCGGCCGAAATGGGCAAACCGATCAGGCGGCGCCGTCCAGCCGGGCCCGACAGCTGCCGTTCTTCTTGTGCACGAGCTTCGCCAATACGCAGGCCCCGGCACGCACATGATCGCCGAGCTCAACTTCCATGCGGCAATTCACGGGCAGGAACAATTCCACTCGCTGTGCCAGCCGACGCTTGCCGCAGCAGCGCCCCTGGCCCACCCGCTCGCCATAGCTGTTCCGGCACGGGCGTTCGCCCAGCAGGCTGCCGCGCCGGATCGCCATGACCAGTTCATCGCCCTCGTCGGTGCGGATCATCGAGGCCACGCCGCCGAGCCGCTCGACAGTTTCCCCGGCCAGCTCCAGCACCGTGCCCTCCACTGGCGAGCGCAGCAGATAGGCGCCGAACGGATTCACCCGAATGGCCACCTTGACCGCCTCGCGATCAAGATAGGGGTCGTAGCATTCACGCCGGTGAATGACGGTGCCATCCACCGGCGCAACCACCGACAGCGGTTCCGCCGGCGCATGCCGCGGCGAATCCCGGAAAAACAGCACGCAAATCGCCATGAGTACCAGCACCGGCAGTGCCACCCACACGCCGATGGCCGCATTGACGATCAGAAACACGATCGCCAGCACGAACAGCGCAGCCCAGCCTTCCGGGACTATCTGAAACAGCGTTTTGCGCTGCATACCGATCGCTCGCTTGAACTCGCGTTCGGGGCGGACACGTAATCAGTTACGTGTCTTGTCGACGATCTTGTCCTTGGCGATCCAAGGCATCATGCCGCGCAGCTTCTCGCCCACCTGCTCCAGTTCCGAGGCGGCGGCGTTGCGCCGGCCGGCCTTGAGCATGGGGCTGCCGGCCTGGTGCTCGGCCATGAACTCGCGCGCGAAGCTGCCGTTCTGGATCTCGGTGAGCATCTTGCGCATCTCGGCTCGGGTTTCGTCGGTGATCAGACGCGGGCCGCGCGAGATATCGCCGTATTCGGCGGTGTTGGAGATCGAGTAGCGCATGTTCGCGATGCCCCCCTCGTAGATCAGGTCCACGATCAGCTTGACCTCGTGCAGGCACTCGAAATACGCCATCTCCGGCTCGTAGCCGGCCTCGGTCAGCGTTTCGAAACCGGCCTGGATCAACGATACCAGACCACCGCAGAGCACGGACTGCTCGCCGAACAGGTCGGTTTCGGTCTCGGCCTGGAAGGTGGTCTCGATCACGCCGGCACGGCCGCCGCCGTTGGCCACGGAATAGGCCAGTGCCACGTCCTTGGCCTGGCCGGAGGCATCCTGGTAGACCGCGATCAGGCTCGGCACACCCCCGCCGTTCTCATAGGTCGTCCGTACCAGATGGCCCGGGCCTTTCGGCGCGATCATGATCACGTCGAGATCGGCACGCGGTTCGATCAGCTGGTAATGAATATTGAAGCCGTGCGCGAAACCGAGGGTCGCACCCTGCTTGATGTTCGGCTCGATGAGGTCGTTGTACAGAGACAGCTGGTGTTCATCCGGTGTGAGGATCATCACCACATCGGCCGAGGCGGTGGCCTCTTCGATGCTGGCCACGGCCAGGCCGGCGTCGGTGGCCTTCTTGGCCGAGGACGAACCCTCGCGCAGGCCGACCACGACGTCCACGCCCGAATCCTTGAGATTGTTGGCGTGGGCATGGCCCTGCGAACCATAACCGATGATCGCAACCTTCTTGCCCTGAATCAGGGACAGGTCGCCATCCTTGTCGTAATACACGGTCATGCTCACGGTTTTTCTCCTGCTGATGGTGTCGGCTCGGCTGGCGGGAGGTGCCAGCCGTTTCATTACAAATTCGCGGTATCGTTGCCGCCCGGCGTATCAGGACGCCGCGGCTTGCTCGTCTTCGGCGTGATAGCTCAGCCCGCCGCTGCCCGGCGTCATGGTCACGGCCCCACTGCGCGCCAGCTCGACCAGCATGCCGGCGTCCTCCAGTACCGCCACGAACCGATTGAGTTCGTCGCCACTGCCCAGAAAGCGCAACAACGTCAGGCCTTCCTCCTCGCTGATCACGCGCACATCGAACCCGGCGGCCATGGTCTCGACCGGCGTCGCGGCTGCGCCGCGCTGGATCTTGATCAATGCCAACTCGTATTCCAGATGCTCATCGCCGGTCATGTCCAGCACGTCGATCACATCGACCAGCTTGAGCAGCTGGCGGTTGATCTGCTCGACGACGTTTTCCGTGCCCCAGGTCACCAGCGTCAGGCGCGACATGGTCGGGTCCTCGGTGGGACCGACGTTGAGTGTTTCGATATTGAAGCCGCGCTGCGAGAACAGCCCGGCCACGCGTACGAGAGCCCCAGCCTCGTTGGCCATGAGGACGGATATCACATGTCGCATCGTGATCACCTCGCACGCACTGATTGGCAAAGCGCGCAAAATACGCCGATCCCCGGGGTGAAGCAAATCGATTGGCGCAACCGCAGGGGGAAAGCCGTACTTTCGGTTACAATCAGGGTTTTTCCACGTCGTTCGGAAAACTGCCATGACTGAACTGCACACCGCCCCCGCAACCCGCACGCCCCATCCGTTGACCGGCCGCGTCATGACCGGCGCCGAGGTGCTCGTGCAGGTGCTGGCCGACGAGGGCGTGGATACGGTATTCGGCTATTCCGGCGGCGCCATTCTGCCGACCTACGATGCCATCTTCCGCTTTAACGAAGAGCATCACGATCTGATGCCCTTGATTGTACCCGCCAACGAACAGGGCGCGGGCTTCATGGCCGCCGGTTACGCGCGCGCCTCGGGCAAGGTCGGCGTGGCGCTGGTGACTTCCGGCCCGGGCGCGACCAACGCGGTCACGCCGGTGCGCGACTCGATGGCCGATTCCGTGCCCATGGTGCTGATCTGCGGCCAGGTCGCACGCGCGGCCATCGGCACCGATGCGTTCCAGGAAGCGCCGGTCACCAACATCATGAGCTCGGCTGCCAAGCATGTGTTCATGGTCACCGACCCGGACAAGCTGGAAGCCACCGTGCGCACGGCGTTCGAGATCGCGCGCTCCGGCCGCCCGGGCCCGGTCGTGATCGATGTGCCCAAGGACGTACAGAACGCCGATTGCCGCTTCGCCGGATCCGGCGTGCTGCCGGTGCCGGGCTATCGCCAGCGCATGCGCGATCTGCGTTCGAACAAGCTCTCCGACGAAAAATGCGCCGAGTTCTTCCGCCTGCTGGGTGAATCCAAGCGCCCGCTGATCTATGCCGGCGGCGGCGTGATCAACTCCGACTCCGCCAACGAGTTGCGCGCCCTGGCCCAGGCCTATGGCATCCCCGTGGTCACCACGCTGATGGGTATCGGCGCCTTCGATACCACCGATGTCCTGTCGCTGCACATGCTGGGCATGCATGGCACGGCCTTCGCCAACTATGCAGTCGAGGACTGCGATTTCCTGATCGCGGTGGGCGCGCGCTTCGACGATCGCGTGGCCGGGCGCCCGGATGATTTCGCGCCCGAAGCCAAGGCGATCGCGCACTTCGATGCCGATGCCTCGGAAATCAACAAGGTCAAGCAGGTCGACTGGCATCACGTCGGCCTGTTCGCACCGAGCCTGGCCCGGGTACTGACCTATGGCCGCGAGCACGGCTTTGCCAACGATCTGGCCGACTGGCATCAGCATATCGCCGCGCTCAAGCACGACTATGCGATGAACTACGATCGCGACAGCACGCTGATCCAACCCTATGCCGTGATCGAAGAGATCAACCGGCACACCGATGGTCGGGCCGTGATCGCGACGGGCGTCGGCCAGCACCAGATGTGGGCCGCGCAGTATTTCGATTTCCGCGAGCCGCGCCTGTGGCTGACCTCCGGCTCGATGGGCACCATGGGCTTCGGCCTGCCGGCGGCCATCGGCGCGGCCTGTGCACGCCGCGACAAGCTGGTGATCGATATCGACGGCGACAGCTCGATCCGCATGAACATCGGCGAGCTGGAGACCGCGACCACTTACAACCTGCCGATCAAGGTCGTGGTGCTCAATAATGTCGGCGACGGCATGGTGAAACAGTGGCAGAAGCTGTTCTTCAAGGGCCGCCTGTCCGCCTCGGATAAATCCTTGCACAAGAAGAACTTCATCAAGGCGGCCGAGGCCGACGGCTTCGAGTTCGCCCGCCGCGTAACCGACCCGGCCGAGCTGCCGGCTACCGTCGCCGCCTTCCTCGACTTCAAGGGCCCGGCGTTCCTGGAAGTCATGGTCGATCCGGATGCCGGCGTCTACCCGATGGTCGGCCCGGGCAAGACCTACAAGCAGATGATCACCGGCGACTTCATCAACAATCGCTACAGCGACGATGCCGGCGATACCGACGTCGGGCCATCCGAGATGTTCTGATCGGTTCGCCGCGCTGACGTGAAAAGACCGGCCCTGAAAGGCCGGTCTTTTTTGGGCGTGCGCGTTCACGGCAGAAGATCGGGCCAAAAAGCATTGTCCGCAGATCGACGCAGATTCACGCAGATTCACGCAGATCAGGGACGACGGATTCGAGCGGCGGGGCCGTCGTCGTCATGTCGCCGGGCTTTCGATTCTCAGCCGGCCGACAGGACGGCGTTTGATCTTACCCCCCAATCCGCCCGCTCGCTCAAAACCCATTTGATTTCATTTGCGTCAATCCGCGTTCATTTGCGGACTGATTCCGTGGATATGCCGATCAACGTTTTTCGTACTGCTTGTTGCCGAACATGTTTTCCATGGCCTCGCTGTCCTGGCTGAGATCCGTGTGGTGATCGGCCAGCACCTGCAGACCTTTCTTCACGTTCTCGCGGTCGCCGATCATCTCGAACCAGCGCCGGACGTTCGGATAGTCGTCGATGTTCACGCCCTGGGTTTCGGCGGGTCGCAGCCACGGCCAGGTGGCGATATCGGCAATCGAGTAGTCGTTGCCGGCCAGGAACCTGGTGTCGCGCAGCCGCCGGTCCATCACGCCGTACAGCCGATTGGCCTCGTTCTCGTAACGCTTGACCGCGTATTCGATCTTCTCGGGCGCGTATCTGTTGAAGTGATGCGCCTGGCCCAGCATCGGCCCGATGCTGCCCATCTGGAACATCAGCCACTGGATCGCGTCATAGCGCTTGACCGGATCCTTCGGCAGCAGACGGTCAGCCTTGTCGGCGAGATACATCAGGATGGCACCGGATTCGAACAGCGCATACGGCTTGCCGTTCGGGCCATCCTGATCGACGATCGCCGGGATCTTGTTGTTCGGGCTGATCTTGAGAAACGCGTCGGCGAACTGGTCGCCCTTGCCGATATTGATCGGATGCGCGGTGTACGCCGCACCGATCTCCTCGAGCATGATGTGAACCTTGTGCCCATTGGGCGTGGTCCAGGTATACAGATCGATCATGGATGTCTTCCTCGGAGGACCGTAGCGATCCCCCTTGTAAAAAAGCGTCACACGCCAAAGGTTGTGAACATCGACACGGATTCAAGCCGCCGCACGATCGTCGGCTTGTCGACTCATTGAAGGAGCAATCATGCATGTATTGGTCGTAGGCGCCCACGGCAAGATCGGCCGTCGCTTCATCCATGCCGTCGACGGCAGCGGACACACCGCCCGCGCCATGATCCGAGACAGCGGCCAGATGGACGAAATGAAGGCCATCGGCACCACCGATGTCGTGGTGGCCGATCTCGAGGGCGATTGCAGCGCGGCGCTGGCCGGCTGCGATGCTGTGGTTTTCACTGCGGGTTCCGGCGGCCACACCCCGCCGGAGAAGACCGAGGACGTCGATCGTAACGGCGCCATCTCCATCATCGACCAGGCCGTATCGGCCGGCGTACGCCGATTCGTGATGGTGTCGTCGATGAACGCCGACACCCCGGAGAAAGGCGCGGAGAAGATGCAGCACTACTTCCGGGCCAAGGGCGCGGCCGACAATCACCTGCGCTCGACCGACCTGGAATACACCATCGTGCGCCCGGGCAAGCTCACCGAGGACGACGGTACCGGCCACGTGGATATTGCCAAGGATCTCGGCCGCTACGGCGAGATCCCGCGCGACGATGTGGCGCGCGTGTTGCTGATGACGCTGGATTCGCCCAACACCATCGGCCAGCACTTCGAAGTGCTGTCGGGCGATACGCCCATCGACAAGGCCCTGCTCGGTGTCTAGCGCCACCCATCCCACGGCGCCGCGCGACACGCGGCTGGCCTTCGACGCGGACGCCGCCGTGGCGCATCTGGCGGCGGCGGATCCGGTGCTCGGCGCGCTCATGCAGCGCGCCGGGCCGTATCGGCCGAGCACGAACGCCGCGCCGGACGTGTTTCATTCGCTGGTGCGCGCCATCGTGTACCAGCAGCTTTCCGGCAAGGCCGCCGGCACCATCCACGCCCGCCTGCTCGCAGCGTTGAACCACGGCGACGCGCCGGGCGCGGCCGCGATCCAGGCGACCGACGACGCCACGCTGCGCAGCGCCGGCCTGTCGGCCAACAAGCTTGCCGGCCTGCGCGCCCTGGCCGCGGCCCAGCTTGCCGGCGAACTGCCGGACGAGGCGCGCATCGACGAATACGACGATGCCGAACTGATCCAGCGCTATGCCGCGATCCGCGGCATCGGCCGCTGGACGGTCGAAATGCTGTTGATGTTTCATCTGGGCCGGCCCGACGTGATGCCGATCCACGACCTTGGCGTGCGCAAGGGCTACGCCCTGACCTATGGGCTCGACGATCTGCCCAAACCGAAGGCGCTGGAAGCCGCCGGCGAAATCTGGCGGCCCTATCGCTCGGTGGCCTGCTGGTATATGTGGCGCGCACTGGAGGCCGAGGGCGCCACGCCGCAGCCTCAGTAGGATCGCGTTCTACGCGGCCGCACCGGCGGCGCGCAGGAATGCCTCGACCCAATCGAAGGCATTGTGGCCCCGGATGATCTCGCGCATGGCCTGCATGCGCCGACGCCGTTCGGCGACCCGCATGCGGCAGGCCGCGTGGATACACTCGGCGGTCGAAACCACGTCATGCGGGTTGACCAGCAACGCATGCTCGCCGAGCTCGGCCGCCGCGCCGGCGAACTCGCTGAGGATCAGCACGCCGTTGCCGTCGCGCTTGGCCGCGCAGAATTCCTTGGCCACCAGATTCATGCCGTCCTTGAGTGGGATGACCAGCGCGATATCGGCCACTTGACTGATCGGCACCGTGCCGATACGCAGCTATCGTTGATGGCGCGCCAGGCCCGGGGCGCCGATCCGGATATCGATACCGCGCTCTCCAGCCTCGGTCTCGACATGCTCGAATGGCTACCCAGATATCGACCCGGCACGAAAATAGATGATTTTTCGGGTTGATACCGCGAGCATGCGATCGCATGCTCGCCGCGGCCACTGGCCGCGAAGCCGGATTAATAGCGCAGCGCCGGCGCATCACGGGGGTCCAGCGCCGATACCCGGCCGTCGGCGGCCGGATGGGCCCGCCAGCCGTTGTCTCCGGCTCCTGCCAACGACACGGGCAGCCGATTCGATACCATAATCAGACGATCACCACCGACTTGGCTGACTGCGTTGGACTCGCTATCTTGGCTCGCCATGACAAACCTGCCCGCCCCGGACGAAAGCTGGGCCCTGTTCCTGGATGTTGACGGCACCCTGATTGATACAGCGGGCCACCCGGACTCCGTTCAACCCTCGCACCGCCTCGGGGAAATCCTCGGCCGCACCGCCGACGCGCTGGACGGCGCCCTGGCATTGATTTCCGGCCGGCCGATCGCCGAGATCGACCGGCTCACCGAACGCGTCGCGCCGGCGGCTTCGGGCCTGCACGGGCTCGAACTGCGGACGCCTGCCGCCGGCTATGAAGGCCCGCAGGTCGACGTCGAAGATCTGCGCGCCGCGCGCGACCGGCTACAGCGGCTCGCCGCCGGGCACCCTGCGCTGTATTTCGAGGACAAGCAGGCCACGCTCGCCCTGCACTATCACAAGGCCGACGACACGACCCGCGGCGAGGCCGAACGCGCCGTGCGCGAAATCGTGGCCGAGGCCGACGGCGCATTGTCCCTGCTGGCGGGCAAGGCCGTGTATGAGATCAAGCCGGCACGCGGCGATAAGGGCCGCGCCCTGCAACGCTTGATGAGCGACCCGCCCTTCGCCGGGCGCTGCCCGGTGTATGTCGGCGACGATGTCACCGACGAAGCGGCGTTCGTGGCCGTGAATTCGCTCGGGGGCGTATCGGTACGGGTGGGCGGACCCGGCTCGAGCGCGGCACGGTATCGGCTGGACAGCGTAGACGAGGTACTGGAATGGCTCGAGCAGATCGCCACCACGCTGAAGACCCCGAGCCCGCGGCCGACCTGAATCTGGGCCTGACCGACAACGGCCGGATCGCGGCTCCGGTGGGTGCGCGGGCTCGCATCGTCTGGGGCTGTTTCCCCGATTTCCAGGGCGGCCCATTGTTCAGCCGGTTGCTCGACGACCGGGAACGCGGCTACTCGGCGATCGACATCGACGATTGCGTTGCGATAGAACGCGAATATCTGCGCAATACCGCCATCCTGCGGACCACTGGCGGCGCGGTCCAAATCGGCCATCGGGCGTACGGACGAGGCCCGGCGCCTGTTCGACAACATGCTCGAACATCGCAGCGATCCCGGCATGCTGTCCGAGGGTATGGATCCCCAGACCGGCGAACTGTGGGGCAACTATCCATAGACCTACAGCGTGGCCGGCATCACCAACGCCGCGCTGCATTTGTCGCGGCGCTGGGAGGAAGTGTTCTGAGTGGCCGCAGCCGGACGCCCCACGACGCCCGGCCCCGCGGCTCGGCGACGTCAGCGATTGCGCACCAGCAACAACTTGCCCAGGTGGCTGCCCGACTCCATCGCCGCATGGGCTTCGTTCGCCTGTGCGAAATCGAAGGTCTGGTCGATCATCGGCCGCAACCGACCGAGCTCGAACAGCGGCCGCAGCCGGTCGTCGAACATACGCGCCATCGCGATGCGGCGCTCCAGCGGCAGGCTGCGCATGGTCATCGCCACCAGCGACAGTCGACGCATAAGTAGCGTGGCCATGTTCAACTCGGTCTTGGCGCCGCCCATGATGCCGATCTGAACCTGGCGCCCTTCGTCACGCAGCGCGGCCAGATTATCCTCGAGCACCGCCGCGCCCACGAAGTCGAGTACCACATGCGCCCCGCCGGTCTGGTTGTGCACCCGTTCGGCCACGCCATCGACACCGTCGACGGCGCCCAGGTCGAAAGCCGTGCCCAGCCCGAGCGACTTGAACCGCGTGGCCAACTCATCGAGCCGTTCCTGAGCACGACTGGTCGCGATCGAACGACTGCCCAGGGCCGCGATCAACTGCAACGCGGCCACGCCGACGCCGGAGGTGGCCCCACGCACCAGCGCCCACTGGCCGGGCGCCAGCCCACCCTCGAGAAACAAGCCGCGGTAGGCCGTGAGAAACGCCTCGGGAACCGCGGCCGCCGAGGCATGATCGTAGTGCGCGGGCGGCATCATGGTTTCACGCTCGTGCACCACGACCTGTTCGGCGTAAGCGCCACCGCCAATCAGCCCCATGACCGGATCACCCACCTTGCGCGTGGTCACGCGCTTGCCCACGGCGGCCACCTCGCCCGCGTACTCCAGCCCCGGACGAAGCGGATCGAACCCCGCGGGCGGCGGATAAGCCCCCCGACGCTGCATGATGTCGGCACGATTGATGCCGATGGCCCGGATATCGACCAGCACCTCGTCTGGCCCGGGCTTGGGTGACTTTATATCCGCCAGGACCAGCTTCCGCGAGTCGTCCTTGTCGTCGATCAACCATGCGCGCATAGCGTTATTGCCTCGATGGATCAGTGAACATGCCCGCTCCGCGACAACCTGCCTGCGATGCCGCCGCGCCGGAGGAGCACAATACACATCCCGTGCCGCGCGGTGAACGGCTTGTTGACACACCCTCGGCAGCTCGCGGATAGATCGGGCCGGTTGCCGCAGGCACACGGCCGCGACGAAGCACCGTTCCAAGGGCGCCCCTCCGGAGCGCAAGCGATGATTCCACAAGGGCAAAGTTGTTGCCGTTGCCCGACCCACGGCGCGCCGCATGAAACGGCAACCGACCATAACGCGGGCTGAATGCTCACCGCGGATATCGCCCTTCTACCACCCGACGATTACGTTAAACTGCCCATCGACATTCTTTGCAGAAAGCCCGCCAGGGAGGATCGCATGTACAAGACCATCACCCTGTTCAGCGCACTTGTTCTGGCCGTCTCCATGATCGGCGGCTGCGCCAACTGGAAAAACTCCGACACCGGCACGCTGCTCGGCGGCGCGGCGGGCGGCGCCCTGGGCTCGCAGATCGGCAGTGGCACCGGGACCACCATCGCCACAGTGGTTGGCACGCTCGCCGGCGCGGCGCTCGGCAACAAGGTCGGCCAGCACTTCGACCAGAAGGATCGCCGGCAATTCGGCACTGCCCTCGAATCGAATCAGACCGGCAAGACCACGAGCTGGCACGATCCGAACAGCAACCAAAGCTACTCGGTGACGCCCACCCGCACCTATAAGCAGGGCAACCAGCCCTGCCGCGACTTCACCATGGACGCGAATATCAATGGCCAGCCGAAGAAGGTTACCGGCACCGCCTGCCGCCAACCGAATGGCACATGGAAGGTCGTGAACTCGTAACGGCGGCGATCACCATCGTATGATTCGAAAGCCGGGCCGGGTGCCCGGCTTTTTCATGTCCGAGGAGAATGCTGCATGCCCGAACGCCCTGCGCGCGATGCCTATGCGTGGTTCTGCGACATACCCACGCGCTGGATGGACAACGACATCTACGGCCACGTCAACAACGTCACCTATTACTCGTATTTCGATACCGCCGCCAATCGTTATCTGATCGAAGCCGGCGGCCTGGATATCCACGCCGATCCCGTAGTCGGCTTCGTGGTGTCGTCGAACTGTCGCTACCACGCGCCGATCGCCTTCCCCGAGGCGCTCGAGGTCGGGTTGCGTGTCGACCGGCTCGGCAACCGCTCAGTGACCTACGGACTCGCGATTTTCGCCGCCGGCGCCGAGACCGCCAGCGCCGACGGCGAATTCGTGCATGTATTCGTCGACCGGGCCAGTGGCCGCTCGACCGCCATGCCCGACAAGCTCGCTCGTGCGCTCGGCGAGCTCTGTCGGTAATACGGCTGCGGGGCCACGCTGTTCATTCGAACCACGGGGCAACACAGACGCTGGTTTCGCACTGATGTGCGAAACCGAGCCCGACCCTCGGCGCTTAAATCGACACATCTATTCCGAACCACACGCCAGGAATCAGTCGCCGAAACGAACCACCAGTCCAGTGACACCCTGAGAAGGCAGTCCGAAATGGCCCACCACAGAAATCCGGCCTGCCCAACCCCTTCCATGTCGTCACAGCATGAACAACCTCAGTCGGCCGCGAAGCGCGCGATACAAAAAGCCGGACAGGTTCACCCGGCCCGGCTCGTCATTCACAAGCGTCGCAAACGGCTTCAGCCAATCGGCGGAATGATCCGCTCGGCCGCCAGCCGATCAAACAGATCCAGGAACGACGCCCGCGTCTCGCGGTGCGCGTAAAAACCAAAGTCCCGGCACTTGTTCACGTCGTTGACGCATTCCTGCGTCCGGCCGAGATCGCCATCGGTATGCCACCAGGAGGCCAGCCGGGTCACGTCCGGCTCGATCAGGTCGTAGCGCTCGGCGATTTCGCGCCAGGTGCTCTCGATGCCGGCCATCTGCTGTTCGAGCGGCTGCGGCGTTTGCGGGCAGTCCGCCACTTCGAGGCCGAAGTGTTCGCCGATCTCGGTCCACATCCGGCGCCAGCGAAAGGTATCGCCATTGACGGTATTGAACGCCTGATTGGCCGCCCCCGGCGCGAGTGCGGCCCATTCCATCTGGCGGGCCAGCAACAGCGCATCGGTCATGTCGGTGAGATAGTGCCACTGTTCGGTCGAGCCCGGGAAGGTAAAGGTGCGACCGGTCTCGCGGCAGATCGAGGCATAAACGGCCAGCGTCGTGCCCATGTTCATGATGTTGCCGGGCGCATAGCCGACCACCGTATGCGGCCGGTGCACGTTCCAGGCGATGCCGTAGCGTTCGGCCACGTCACGCATGATGTCTTCGAGGGTGTAGTAGAAGTTCGGGCCCGGTACACGCTCGGCCGACTCGCGGAACGGCGTCTCGACCTGCCCGCTGCCATAGGCTTCGAAGGAACCGAGATACTGCTTGGTACCCGTGACCAGCGAGACATGCGTCAGGCGCTCGGGATCGAGCGCGGCGAACAGGTTGTTCATCATTGCGCCGTTGGCCTTGACGTTCTCGTCCTCCGAGTCGCGCTGGGTCCATGTGCAATAGAACACGTGCGTGATGGGCAGCCCCTTCAATGCTTCGGCACTGGCGGCTTCATCCAGCAGATCGGCCGATACGGGTACCACGCCCGGCGTCTTGGACGGACGGCGCGACAGACCGTAGACGGTCCAGCCGCTGGCCACCAGATACTGGGCGAGATTGCCGCCGGTGATGCCGGTGGCGCCGACGACGAGTGCGTTTCCCTTGCGCATAAACGTTGTTCCCGGCGGGCACGCCGCCGTGCTGGAAATGACACCGGCTATTGTGATCGACTGAGTGCTTGCAACAAGCGCGAACATCGCAAATATTTATTGCATGAAACGCAACCTCGACCTGAATGCGCTACGTACGTTCCGGTTGGTGGTCGACAGCGGCGGTTTTACCGCGGCCGCCCGTCGCAGTCACCGTGCCGTGTCGTCGGTTTCACGCCAGATCGCGGCGCTCGAGTACGGCCTCGGCCAGCCGCTGTTCCATCGTCACACGCGAGCGGTCGAACTCACCGAGGCCGGCGCCCGCTATATCGAGACGATCCGCCCGATGCTGGATCAGCTCGATGCGGCGACCGAAACCGTGTTCGAGCATGGCGACGAACCCGCCGGCGTGCTGGCGATCAACGCCCCGGTGGCGTTCGGCGAGCGCCAGGTGGTGCCGCTGGTGCACGGATTCACCCAGCGCCATGCCACGATCAAGGCCGAGCTGCGGCTGACCGATACGTTCGTCGACCCAATCAAGGCCGCCAGCGATATCACCTTCCGCGTCGGCCCTCTGTCCAACGCCGGCCTGGTTGCCCGGCCGCTCGCGCCGATGCAGTACCTGGTGGCCGCCGCCCCGCGCTATCTCGAGCGCCGCGGCGCGCCCCGGCGACCGGCCGAACTGCTCGATCACGACTGCCTGTTGTATCAGGGCGAATACGGCCGCCAGCGCTGGTACTGGCGCGAGACTGGCACGGCGCGCTTCAATCGCCTGGATGTCGACGGCCCGCTCTACAGCGACGATGCCACCAGCCTGCGCGCCGCCGCCAGCCTCGGCCTGGGGCTGGTCCTGTTTCCCAGCTGGCTGATCGAGACCGAATTACGCAGCGGTGCCCTGGTGCCCGTCCTGCCCGGCTGGCAATGGGAAGTGGCCGCCGAAACCCGCTCGATTCACATGCTGTACGCGCAGCCTCGGTTCTGTCCGCCCAAGGTCCGGGCCTTCGTCGACTACGTGCTGGAGACCATCGGCGACCCGCCGCGCTGGGACCGCTGGGCGGCGCCGGATTGAATCCTCCGGCCGCCGCCGGCCGTATAGCCACCTGTTAAGCTTGTTCACTCACCGATACAAGGACGCCCATGTCCGCCCTCGCCGTCTTCGGTACCGGTCTGCTGACCGCCGTCGCACTGCTCTTCATCGTCTGGCTCATTCAGTTGTTCACCCGCAACGCCGGCCTGGTGGACGTAGTCTGGTCGGCCGCCCTCGGCCTGATCGCGCTGGAATACGCACTGGCCGGCGACGCGCCGGTCGTCGCCCGCCTGCTCATGGCCGTACTCGCCATCACCTGGTCGTTCCGGCTGGCCGGTTATCTCGCGGCTCGCATGAAAGGGCAGCCGGAGGATTCGCGCTATGCCGCGGCACGCGAATCCTGGGGCACCCGGGCCAACCTCTACATGCTCGGGTTTTTCCTGCTGCAGGCCGTGATCGCGGCCGTGTTGTCGATTCCCCTGCTTGTCATCGCCTACATGGACGCCGGCCCGTCGCTTGTCACCGGCGCGCTGGCCGTCATTGTGTGGTTCGTGTCGGTGGTCGGCGAAGGCACGGCCGACGCCCAGCTCAAGGCCTTCAAGAGCAAGCCCGAAAACCGGGGCAAGGTCTGTCGCGAAGGCCTGTGGTACTACTCGCGTCACCCGAATTATTTCTTCGAATCCCTGCACTGGGTGAGCTATGTGGTACTGGCGATCGGCGCCGGCTGGTGGTGGGCGACGTGGATCGGGCCGGTGCTGATGGCGGTCCTGCTGCTCAAGATCTCGGGCATCCCGACGGTCGAGGGCCGGGATGCATCGCAAAAGCGTGAAGGCCACGATGAGTACCTGCGCACCACGAACGCGTTCATCCCCTGGCCGCCCAGGAAATAGAATCCACCCGCCAACACGCCAAGCGACAAGGAGCCGAGCGATTGGATAGTCTGCCCATTGAGGCCTGCGAACGCGGGCTCGTCCCGGATTTCATCGCCCGCGCCGGCATGCGCCGCCTGATCGGCCAGCGTCTGGCGACACCGGAAGCGAAGAACGCCGACAAGCGCCACGCGGCCATGCGCGCGTTTCTCGAACGCGCGAACTCGGGGCCGATCGCCCAGCACACCGCCGACGCGAATGCCCAGCACTACGAGTTGCCGCCCGCATTTTTCGAACAGGTGCTGGGCACGCACCTGAAATACAGCGGCTGCCTGTTCGAGCCCGGTATCGACGATCTCGATACGGCCGAACACGCCATGCTGGCGCTGACCGCCGACCGGGCGCGGGTGCGCGATGGTCATCGCATCCTCGACCTCGGCTGTGGCTGGGGCTCGTTCTCGCTCTGGGCAGCGCGGCGTTTTCCCCATGCCAGCGTTCGCGCGGTGTCCAACTCGAACACCCAGCGCGAATGGATCGTGGCGCGCGCGGCCGAGCGCGGGCTCGACAATCTGTCGGTCGAAACCTGCGACATCAATCACTTCGACCCGGGCGAACAGGTGTTCGACCGGATCGTGTCGATCGAAATGTTCGAGCACATGCGCAACTACCGCGAACTGTTCGCCCGCTGCGCGCGCTGGCTGGACGACCACGGCCGCCTGTTTGTGCATGTCTTCGCGCACAAGCATCTGGCCTATCGTTTCACCGACGACTCGGCCAGCGACTGGATGGCGCGTTACTTCTTCACCGGCGGCGTCATGCCGAGCGAGCACCTGTTCGCCCACTTCCAGCAGGATCTGCTGTTGCGCGACAGCTGGTGGTTGTCCGGCGCGCATTATCGCGATACCGCCAATGCCTGGCTGGCCCGCATGGATGCCAACCGCGATTCGATCATGGCCGTGATGCGCGAAACCTATGGCGAAGCCGATGCCGAACGCTGGTTCAACCGCTGGCGCATGTTCTTCATGGCCGTGGCGGAATTGTTCGGTTATCGCGGTGGCAATGAATGGGGTGTCGGCCATTATCTGTTTACCCCGCGTCGGGCCGTGGCGGACGTGCGTAGGTAAGCGATGTGCGGATAACAAATTAAGGAAGGAGCGCCCCATGCGCCGATCGCTGTGTCTGACTTCGAGCGCCGTGCTGGCCATTACCCTGGCCTGGGCCGCGGCAGCAGCGCCGGCACTGGCGCAACCCCACGCCGACCGCGTCAACGTCAAGGACAACGGCCTGACCTGCTTCAACGGCTACGCCTACACCCGCAAGGGCGGCGACTACCGTTACACCGAGCACCATGAAGTCAGACGCAGCCACGGCCGGATCACGACCTGGAACGTGACCTATATCGGCACGCACGGTCAGGTCATCGCCAGGAAACACATGAATTTCTCGGCCAACCCGACCGTGCCCACCTATCGCATGGTGATGCCAAAATCCGGCTACGCGGAAGGCATCCGGCACCACAATGGCCGCTGGACGATGTTCAAGCGCGAATCGGCCAATGCGAAGACCCAAACAAAGTCGTTTACCATCGACCCACCTATGGCCGCCGATTCCGGATTCAATCCGCTGGTGCAGCAGCACTTCGACGACCTGAACAGCGGCCAGACATTCACCTTCAAGTTCGTGGTCGCCGGGCGCCAGTCGGTGCTCGACCTCAAGGCCTACAAGACCGGCAACACCACCTTCGAGGGTCGGCCGGCGGTGAACTTCAAGGTCGAGCTGAACATGTTTCTGATCGGCAATTTCGTGCCCTCGCTCAAGCTGACCTACGATCCCAGGACCGAGCGCCTGCTGGAATACCGCGGCATCGGCAATATGCACAACGACCAGGGCAAGGTTTATCCGGTGCGCGTGCGCTACGACAGGCAGATGCCGGCGGTGGCGAAGGCGCACGGCGCGCCGGCCGCGCGTTGCGGGTCGACGGCCGCCAGCGCCTCCTGAGTCGTCAGCCGGGCGCCCAAGAAAAAAAGCCGCCCGGAGAAACCGGACGGCCTTTTCGTAACACGCGATGGCGGGCCGCGTCAGCCGTAGCGCGCGAACTCCGGCTGGCGCTCCAGCCAGGGCCGCATGCGCGCGAACGCTTCCTCGATCTTGTCCATGGAAGTGGAGTAGGAAATGCGCAGCAGATTGGACGAGCCTTCGCCGAAGGCATCGCCCGGAATCACGCAGACGCCGGTTTCCTCCAGCATGCGCATGGCGAGCTTGCCCGCATCCACACCGGCCGGCAGCGACGGCGCGATATAGAACGCGCCCTGTGGCCAGTAGCCGGTCAGGCCGGGCATGTCGCTCACCAGATCGACCACACGGTCGCGACGACGCGCATATTCGGTGACCATTTCCGTAATGCAGGACTGGTCCCCGTAGAGCGCGGCCACACCCGCCCACTGTGCCGGCGTACTCGCCACCGTGGTGGTGAACATGTGATAACGGCGCAGCGTGCGGATGGTGTTCTGGTCGGCCACGATCCAGCCCACGCGTAGCCCGGGCATGGCGTAGGTCTTGGAGAAACTCGAGACCACGGCCACGCCGTCGAGGTCGATCGCGCAGGACAGCACGCTCGGGAAGTCGATATCGTCGAGAATGAGGTTGTCGTACACCTCGTCCGAGAGGATCTCCACGCCGCGGTAGGCCGCTTCCTGGCACAACCACTCGATGGTCTCGCGCGGATAGACCGTGCCGGTCGGGTTCGACGGCGAATTGAGGATGATGGCGTGCGTGTTCGGCCCGATCATGTCGATGATCCGCTGGGGATCGATCTGATGGCCTTCGCTGGCCTTGGTCGGCACCGTGCGCACCTGGCCGCCGTTCATGCGGATCAGCGGTGCGTACAGCAAAAACGTCGGGTCGGCGATGATGAACTCGCGCCCGGGCGCCGCCATGGCGGTGATCATCAGATAGATGCCTTCCGTCGCCCCCGTGGTGACCAGGAAGTTGTCCTCGTCCAGCGTGCTGCGGTACTTCGCGTTGTAGTACTCCTTCAACGCCGTGAGCAGCTCTGGCAAGCCCGCATCCATGGTGTAGCCGGTCTGGCCGTTCTGCAGCGCATGGATATGCGCATCGATGATGTGCTGCGGGGTCGGAAAGTCCGGCTGGCCGATCGACAGATGCACCACGTCGTCCAGCTCCGCCGCCCGGTTGACCATGCGCCGGATGCCCGAAATCGGGATCGCGTGCATGGCCGGATTCCAGACCATCCGATCGCGGACATAACGCTTGCCGGGTTCCGGCGGCAGAACCTGCTCGCTGGATTCCAGATTCACAGCCATGACAACCTCTTGGTGGCGACTACCAGGGACATTCCCGGGGGATATCGATTCGAGCGTAGGCACCCCCACAGCCCCGGTCAAGCGGTGTTTTCACCACGAGTGACAAACCGTGTTGACGCGTGCTCCGGGCGCTGGGTACCGTGGCTTGACTATTCACCGAATCCGCGGCGCTCGCGGCGATCACAACATGGCAGACAACCGGGCCGATTCGAGCCGCGGCGCGCATGATTCCGCCGCCCTGCGCATCACGGTATTGAGCGATGCGCCCGATGGCCCGCCCGGTGTCGAGCGTCTGCGCGAGCACGCGGACGTGGCCCTCGCGCACGACGAGGCCAGTCTGCGTGCCGCCCTGCCCGGCAGCCGTATCCTGGTGGTCACCGATTTCCGCACCGACGCGCTCGAAGCCGCCTGGGATACCGCCGACCGCCTGGAATGGATCCACGCCACCAGCGCCGGCGTCGACCAGCTCATGTTCGATGCGCTGGTGGCGTCCGAGATCCCGGTCACCAACGCCCAGGGCATCTTCGACCGCAACATCGCCGAATATGTGCTCGCGCAGATTCTGATGTTCGCCAAGGACAGTGCGAACAACCTGCGCTACCAGCAGCAGCACCGCTGGGTGCATCGCGATACCGAAACCATCGAGACCAAACGCGTGCTGGTGGTCGGCGCCGGCTCCATCGGCCACAGTATCGGTCGCCTGTGCCGGGCCGCCGGCATGCAGGTGTCGGGGGTGGCACGGCGCGCGAAGGACGGTAACGAGGTGTTCGACCGGATCCACGCCCAGGACGATCTCGACGCCCTGCTGCCCAATGCCGATTATGTCGTGGTCGCCGCGCCGCTGACCGAATCCACCGAAGGCCTGTTCGATGCGCCGCGCTTCGCCGCCATGGCGCATCATGCGCGCTTCATCAACATCGGCCGGGGCCCGATCGTGGTCACCGAAGACCTGGTCGCCGCACTCGTGGCTGGCGAAATCGCCGGCGCCGCGCTCGATGTATTCGAGACCGAACCGCTGCCCGCCGACCATCCGCTTTGGGATATGGACAACGTCCTCATTTCCGCGCACATGGCGGGTGATTTCATCGGCTGGCGTGAAGCGCTGATGGATCAGTTCCTGGACAATCTCGAACGCTGGCGTGCGGGCGAGTCGCTGTTCAATCAGGTGAGTAAGCGCCATGGTTATGCCCCGGGCCGCGGCTGATGCGCGCCGACGACTGAAAACGATTGAAAACGGGCCGTGCGTCCCCGATCTTCGAGGCACGAAAGAATGCGGCGGGCTGATCGCCGACCCCTGACCAAGCAAAGGACTGCAAATGATCGAATCGTATCTGCTCAAACATGTCGCGGGTTACATCGACGGCCAGTGGGTCGAGGCCGACTCGAAAAAAACCGCCGAAGTGCTCAACCCGGCCAACGGCAAACGGCTGGCCGACGTGCCGTACATGGTGGCCGATGAAACCCAGCGCGCGATCGCCGCGGCCAAGGCCGCCCTGCCCAACGTGCCCGACGTGGCCACGCGCCGCGAATGGCTCGAGGACATGCGCGACGCGCTGATCGCCGAAAAAGAAGAGATCGGCCGCATCCTGTGCCTGGAGCACGGCAAGCCGTGGAAGGAAGCCCAGGGCGAAGTCGAATACGCCGCCAGCTTCTTCGACTACCACGCCGGCATGATGGAACAGGCCCTGGCGCCGGAAGTCCTGCCCGAAAAAGCCAAGAACTGCACCTGGACGGTCCACAAGCGCGCCATCGGCGTGGCCGGCCTGATCACGCCCTGGAACTTCCCCATCGGCATGATCGCCAAGAAGATCGCCCCGGCGATTGCTGCCGGCTGCCCGACGGTGACCAAGCCGGCCACCGAAACGCCGCTGACCATGATCGCCATGTTCCAGCTCATGCACGAACGGCTCGACCTGCCCCGCGGCATGGTCAACCTCGTGATGGGCAGCTCCAAGGACATCGGCGGCGAACTGATGAGCTCGCCTGACGTACCCATGATCTCGTTCACCGGCTCCACCGGCGTCGGCCAGCTGCTGATCGAACAGTCCAAGGACTGGGTCAAGAAACTCGGCCTCGAGCTGGGCGGCAACGCGCCGTTCATCGTGCTCGACGACGCCGACCTGGACTCGGCGGCCGATCACCTCATCGCCAACAAGTTCCGCGGCGGCGGCCAGACCTGTGTCTGCGCCAACCGCATCTACGTGCAATCGTCGGTCTACGACGCGTTCTCGAAAAAAGTCATCGACCGCGTCAAGGCGCTCAAGGTCGGCGACGGCATGGACGAAGACGTCGACGTCGGACCGCTGATCAATACCGCCGGCTTCGACAAGGTCAAGGACCACGTGCAGGATGCGCTGGCCAAGGGCGCCCAGCTGGAAGTGGGCAAGAACCCGGACGAACTGGACTCCGGCAAGAGCCTGTTCTACGCACCGACGGTGATCACCCAGGTCACGCACGACATGAAGTGCTGCACCGACGAAACCTTCGGCCCGCTGGTGCCGCTGATCAAGTTCGACACCGATGACGAAGCGCTCAAGCTCGCCAACCAGACCGAGTTCGGCCTGGCCTCCTACGTCTTCGGCAAGGACGCGAGGCGCGCCCACAAGATCATCGCCCACCTGCACTTCGGCCACTGCGGGCACAACACCGGCACCGGCCCGGCAGCGCACGCGCCGTTCGGCGGCATGCTGCAGTCGGGCATCGGCCGTGAAGGCGGTCATGATGGTCTGATGGAGTACGTGGAGTTGCAGACGGTGCCGAGCGCCGACTGATCGGCTTCGACGCTTCACGAGTACTGAGAGGCGGCCTTCGGGCCGCTTTTTTTGTGTTTGTTGTTCGGGGTTTTCTGGTCGGGTTTACTAAGACCGGTCGGAAAACGGCGTCGTGATTTCAGGCGATTACACCTCTACGGCGTACTGAATCAGCTATTCCGAATGCATCTGGCTTGGGGTTTCGCACTGATGTGCGACTCCCTTTCGTTTGCTTGTCCAAACGAAAGGAAGCAAAGGAAACGACACCCGCATCGGCGCCGGCTACGCCGGTACACTCCGATGCTCGCGACGACGGGATGCGGCAAAAACTCGGACGGCTTTGGCCGTCCTCAAACATCTTGCCGCACCGGCGCCGTGCGCCGGACACCCGTCGCCGCTGCGCGTCTCCGTCGCCTCAGACGGGCCCGAATACAGACCCCACCCCGCATACCTCGCACGCCGCATCTGTATTCGGGCTCCCTTGAGCGCAGCCATGCAGGTCGGATTAGCGAAGCGTAATCCGACGGGCAAGCTCAAGCCTGATTCCGTACGCATGGCAGTCGCGCTCGTATTCCGCCCCGTTAAACGGCGCTACCATCGGATTGCACCCGCAAAGCCAGCACCGTGTCCGAGTGCCCCTTTTTTTATTCCGTCGTTTTGGCACGCAAACGAAGGAACCCGCACCGAAGCGCAGCGCGAAACCAAACTCGCCCCACCCCGTGACTAGAAACAAGAACCGCCCTACCGGACCGCCCCACCCGTAACCGAGCCGGCAACACAGCACACCAACAGCGCGAACCCGAATCCCAAGCCCGTCATCAAGGCAACATCCCAACCGCCGAAACGCCCACGCCCCAGCGTTTCGCCACGCAATTAAACCCCGGGCCCAACCACCCCATTGCAGCCCCAAACACCCAAAGCGTATGTTGCCTACACGCGTTTCATTCAGCGGCCAGGCAAGGCCGCCAAATCCACCTCGGCAACGGACCCGCCCTGTGAAAGCCTACTTCGACGAAACCCAGAACCAGCACCACCCCAAGAGCTATCTCACCCGCGGCGCCATGCGCTCGCCGCAGGAAGTGCCGGCGCGTATTCCGCCCCTGCTGGCCGCGCTGAAAGGCCTGGGCGTCGAGCTCGATACGCCGCGCGACCACGGCATGAACCCCATTTCGGCCGTCCACGACATGGGCTATCTCCGCTATCTGGAATCCGCCCACCGCCGCTGGCCGGAAGACTGGGGCGAGGAAGTGATGTCCAACATCTACGTGCGCGAAGGCAACCCGATGAAGGGCATCCTCGCGGAGACCGCCTTCTACATCGCCGACGGCAGCTCGCCCATCGGCCCGAATACCTGGAAGGCCGCCTACACCAGCGCCCAGTGCGCCCTGTCCGCCGCCGACGATATCGCCGCCGGCCAGAAAGCCGCCTACGCTGTGTGCCGCCCGCCGGGCCACCACGCCCGCCCGGACGCCGCCGGCGGCTTCTGCTTCCTGAACAACGCCGCCATCGCCGCCAATTACCTGCGCGAAACCTACGACAAGGTCGCCGTGCTCGATCCCGACATGCACCACGGCCAGGGCGTGCAGGAAATCTTCTGGGAACGCGACGACGTGCTCTACGTCTCCATCCACGGCGATCCCACCAACTTCTATCCCGTCGTCAGCGGCTACGAAGAAGAACGCGGCGCCGGCCGCGGCTACGGCTTCAACCTCAACCTGCCCATGCCGCACGGTTCCAGCGAGCGCTTCTTCTTCGAAAAATTCGACCAAGCCCTCACCGCTATCCGCCTGTTCGAGGCCGACGTCATCGTTGTTGCTCTGGGCTTCGATACCTACTACGAAGACCCGCAGGCCAAGGTGTCCGTCACCTCCGAAGGCTTCCAGAAGATGGGCGCGCTGCTGGCGGCGACCGGCAAACCGATTTGTGTGATCCAGGAAGGCGGATACGACGTCGACCATTTGCAGGTCAATTCGACGCATTTCTTTACCGGGCTGCTGAAGGGCGGATAAACCCGCCGGGTCGTTCGCGCCGGGGCCGCCGGCAGGAAGCGGCGTTCCCGCCCGCCCCGGCGGCTCCGGTCCGACAGCGGCTTGCGCGGGCATTTCGGCATGACAGGCGCGTACCACTTACACTCCCTTTGGGGGTGTCTTAAACTGACTGCTGGTGTCATGGCGGTCATGGCGGGACTGCCGTGAGGCTGATGGAGTCATCAAACCAGGCCCGCCGCCCCAACGAGCCAGGGGATATCCAGAGTCGGAAACCAAGAATACGATGCGCCGTTCACGCTTTTCCGCTTTCGAGCTCATGTTGCTGCGAACGCATCGCCAGTGGGATACGGCGTCGCTGCTGTTGCTGGCATGGGTGTTCGTCAACAAGCGCATCGCGCTGGAAGAGGACCGGCGCTATCTGGAAGGGTTGGCCGGCAGCTACCGGCATACGGACGATCTCGATACCTTGCTGGCGATCGCCTCGAGTGGCGATTCCGCCGCTATCCAGCTCGCCGCCGAAGTATTGCGTGCCGAAGGCCACGATACGCCGTTGCACCCCCTGCTGCGCCAGGCGATCGGCCTCGCCACCAGCGCCGGCGAGCTCAGCCCGCGCAACCATCATATTCTGCGTTTTCTGGCCGACCTGTCGGCGGCCACGTCCGCGGTCTTCGCACAAATCTTCCAGGAAGTCACGGGCAGCGCCCTGACATCACCGGGCGACCCCAGCTGCGCGGCATATTGGCAAACCGGTGACGCCGAAGCCACAGCGGCGCGGCGGCCGGCCTGGCAGAACTGGCGTCGGCGCCGCCGCCGTCAGGTCGTCCGCGCCCGGCGACGCTGGCGGGCGCACCGCCGGGCCCGGGAACAAACCAGGGCGCGCGCCCGCCAGGCAGAGGCACAGGCGCGTCAGGAGCGGGCGCGGCAGCAACAGGCCCGCCAGGAAGACGCCCGGCGCGAGGAGCACTCGCATCGACGGCAGGAGGAGGAGCAGCACCGCCAGCAACAGCGCGACGAAGCCAGCGCGGCCGCCCGGCCCAACCACCGCATCCGCCTGGCCCTGAAAGTCCTTGAGCTGGACGAGACGGCCTCGCCGCCGGAAATCAAGCGCGCCTATCGCCGCCTGGCGCAACGCCACCACCCGGATCGCTTCCACGGCCAGGGCGAGCTGCGCATGGCGATCGCCTCGCGGCGTTTCCTGCGCATCAAGGATGCCTACGAATATCTTATGAGGCCGGTCTGACCCCGCTATGCGCGATCTCTACCGTCGTCTGGGCATTCCGGCAAACGCGGCCCGACGGGCCATCGCCCGCAGCGCCGCGCGCTGCGACAACCGCGCGCTCCAGACCGACGCCCGGCGCGTCCTGGGCGACCCGGCCCGACGCCAGCAATACGATGACCTGCACCGCCTGCTCGGCGAACTCGGCCGCCTGCGGGCCAACCTCGGCATGACCCACACCCCACATTGGCAAGGCGACGTGGCCAACGATTTCTCGGTGCCCGCCGAGCGCGCGCCCGCACGACTGAAACGGCTCGACGCCAAGCTGGCTGCCCTCCTGCGCCGGCATCAACGGCGCCGACAACGAACACTCGCCAGGGCGCTCGCCATCGCCCTGGCTCTGGCCGCGGCCTACGCCGCCGGCCGGCTGCTCAGCTGAGGAAACGGCCACAGGCCTCGCCTGCCTCGGCGGCAACTGACTTCGGCGTAATGTCCATGTCCAATACAGGCCAGGTTCGAAGGTTCTACGAAGTGTTATGGGACGCGCATGATAAATCTGCGATCCCATCCGTGCTCCATGAGTCATTTACGTTCCGTGGCTCGCTTGGCCAGGAAAAGAAAGGCCACGATGGCTTTGCGCAGTACGTCGACATGGTCCACGAAGCGCTGGGCGATTATCGCTGTATCACTCAACAACTTGTTTCCGAGGACAACAAGGTCTTCGCGAAAATGCTGTTTACCGGCATACATAAAGGCGATTTCATGGGCTTTTCGCCGACCGGTAAGCGAGTCGAGTGGCACGGCTGTGCGCTGTTTACATTCACTGGCCATCTAATCAGTGACGTTTGGGTTCTCGGCGACCTCAAGAATCTGGAATTGCAGTTAGAGCGGAATGCAATATAAAGGCGCCCTGCCGCGGACCGCCTAAAGCGCTGCCGCACTTTGCCTTCCCTCCACACGCTGCGCCGCTCCGATGTACTCGACCGTCGGCACGCTGCAAAGCGTTCGCCTTGACGTACGTACCCGAAGGCGTACAGTTGATGAAAGCCGAACACGCAAGAGGTGTGTCATGACCGGAATCACAGCAACTGAGGCGCGTAGCAACCTTTATCGGTTGATAGATGAGACCGCCGAATCCCACGAACCAATCGTCATCATGGGTAAGCGGAACAGAGCCGTTTTGGTATCCGAAGATGACTGGTCGGCCATTCAGGAAACGCTTTACCTGCTCTCCGTGCCCGGTATGCGCGAGTCTATTCGTGAGGGGATGAATACCCCCGTGGATGGATGCGATGCGGAGCTCGACTGGTGACATGGAAGCTGGTTTACACCAAGCAAGCACAGAAAGACGCAAGGAAACTTGCCTCCAGCGCCCTCAAGCCAAAGGCCCAGGAATTACTGACACTGATCGCGGAAGACCCCTACCGCAAGCCGCCTCCGTTCGAAAAGCTCATTGGCGATCTTGCTGGGGCTTATTCACGCCGCATCAACATTCAGCATCGCCTGGTATACCAAGTGCTCGAAAACGAGCGAGTGGTCAAAGTGCTCCGGCTCTGGAGCCACTACGAGTAAATCCATAACCCGTCACGGTTGCCGGACGATTTCCGCGCAGCGTCACGTTCGGCGAAACGGAGTTTGTCTCGATGAGTACGTTTGAGCCCTACGTAAAACGGCCGGTGAGATTCATTCGGCAACTCGACGCTTATGATTGGCGTTTGAAGGTCTATGGGCTTTCCGTCGTATCGGATGAGCTTATCGATACGGTGATCCAAGCCATTCCCGGCTATCTTCCAAGCCCGGCCGTAAACCGACATCGCTATGGCGTCGGTTTTTTAATTATCCACCGTAGTACCTTGCGTAACTGGTTTCTCTTGGACTGGTGGGAGCACGGGGACATTCTTTTTCACAAGTTGTTTTCTTCGCCATGGGATGAGCCGAAATCAATCTCTGCTGAGCAAGAAATGCCGGCCTTAGCTTGTGTTCACGAACTCCGCGTCATTGATTTTGAGAGTAAGGCCTGGATCAAGGCGCTTCTTCGAGAAAACCCACAGCCGAGTTTAGCGGAGTATATGAATTACAGATTCGATAATGACGCTGAAGCCTAGCAAATTCGGTCATACGCTCGCGCCGGTATGCGCCCCTCTCTAAGCCCCGTTTACATGAATCCGGGAGCTGTCGCCGGCGCGAGGCCGCGACCGCGATAGAGCGATAAGCCGCTGGTTTGCGCCGGGCTCTAAAGCACGATGGTGCGCTTGCCACTGATCATGACCCGATCTTCCAGGTGGTGTCGCAGGCCACGGGCGAGCACCGCCTTTTCGATATCCTTGCCGTAGCGGATCAGATCGCGCACGGAGTCGGTATGGTCCACGCGGGTGACATCCTGATCGATGATCGGCCCGTCATCCAGTTTGGCGGTGACGTAATGGCAGGTGGCGCCGACCTGCTTCACACCCCGTCGATAGGCCTGCAGATACGGGGCGGCGCCGACGAAGCTGGGTAGAAAGCTGTGGTGGATGTTCAGCACCCGCCCGCGCAGGCGCTCGCAGAGCGAGGCGGGCAGGATCTGCATGAAGCGCGCGAGAACCATCACTTCGCCTTCGGCCTCTTCGAACAACCGCTCGATTTCGGCGAAACCGGCCGCCTTGTCGGACTTGTCGATCGGCACGTGGTGGAATGGAATATCGTGCCATTCGGTCAGCCCGCGCGCATCCTCGTGGTTGGAAATTACACAGGGGATGTCGATGTCCAACTCACCCGACTGCCAACGCTCCAGCAAATCGTAGAGGCAATGCATCTGCCGCGATACCAGGATCACCACGCGCTTTCTGACCGCGCTATCGCTGATATGCCAGTCCATGTCCATTTCCCGCGCGAGCGATGCAAAGCGCCGCTGCAGTGCGTCCAGCTGGAACGGCAGTGAGTCGGCCCGCACTTCGACCCGCATGAAGAAGCGACCGGACTCCTCGTCGGAATGCTGGCTGGAGCGCAGAATCCAGCCGCCATGCTCGGCAATGAAGGTGGCAACACGCGCGACAATGCCGGTGCTATCCGGGCAGGAAAAACGCAAGGTATAAAAACGACTACGACTCATAAGACATTACGCTCGAAACAGGATTATCTTGAAAGAAGCCCGGATACGGCCGACCTGGAATAACCCCGGCCCACGAGCCTCGCCCGCCGGCCACGCATTCGGGTCTTGCGCTGCGAAGCTCGACAGTCCGATCCTCGACTGTATGCAACCCGCAGGATCGCCGTCACCAAGCGCAGCCGATCGGCGTTGTGGATTCGCGCGCCAGTCCTGCGGTCGGGATGAACCGTATCGCATAAGTCAAAACACATACCATACCCTGCGAGAGACGCATGCCCCCTGCTTCGCTCGGCTGTTGTGTTGATGCGGCGGAGCCCACCGGCATGACCGAGGCTCGACTGTGGCCCGCGCGCTTTAGGCCGGCCAGGCACCCACGGCCAGAACGATCGGGAAGGCGCGTGTGGTTCCATCGTCCAACGTGCGTTCCATATGGTGGGTGGTGGTGAACTGAACGTCGGTGAATCCCGCCGCCCTCGCTGTTGTGCGCACCATTCTCGACAAACGCCGCGATTACCTCGCGAACATGCGCACGTTTGGACGCGCGGCATTGTATTGCTCGCTCGATTATAGGTTAACGCTATTGATTTTATTCTAATAATAGATTTAATCTTGCGCCGAATTCACGCCAGAATACGACCTTCGTTTTAGTCCTTTCGCATTACAGGAGTGGATATGTCGCTGATCAATACGTTCGTCAAACCCTTCAAGGCTACCGCTTACCATAACGGTGAATTCGTCGAGGTCACTGAGGAGACGTTGCAAGGGCATTGGTCTGTGCTGTGCTTCTACCCCGCCGACTTCACGTTCGTGTGCCCGACCGAACTGGAGGACCTGGCGGACCTGTACGAGGAGTTTTCCTCGCGCGGCGTGGAGGTCTACGGCATCTCCTGCGATACCCACTTCGCGCACAAGGCCTGGCACGACACCTCGGATGCCATCAGCAAGGTGCAGTACCCACTGATCGGCGACCCGACGGGCACCCTCGCCCGCAACTTCCAGGTGATGGTCGAGGATCAAGGCGTTGCCCTGCGCGGGACCTTCCTGATCAACCCCGAGGGCCAGATCAAGCTGTTCGAGGTCAACGACGAAGGCATTGGCCGCGACGCCAACGAGATGCTGCGCAAGGTGCGCGCCGCGCAGTACGTGGCCGCCCACCCGGACGAGGTCTGCCCGGCCAAGTGGAAGGAAGGCGAAGAAACGCTGAACCCATCGCTGGATCTGGTCGGCAAGATCTGACCAGTCGATAGCGAACCCTTTCCGGTTCCCCGCGGCCGGCCCGGCGTGGCCGGTCGCTTTCGCAGTAATGGAGCGACCCTTTCATGCTGGATGACAACATCAAGCAACAGTTGACCGCGCACTTCGACAAGATCGCGCACGACATCGAAATCGTGGCATCGGTCGATGACGGCAAGGGCTCGGCCGACATGTTGTCGATGCTTGAGGAGCTCGCGGCTCTGTCGCCGAAGATCGCCCTGCACGAATCGCGCGATGACGACGAGCGCAAACCCTCGTTCAACGTCCGTCGCGCCGGCAGCGACATGCATATCCGCTTTGCCGGCATTCCCACCGGCCACGAATTCACCTCGCTGGTGCTGGCCCTGCTCCAGGCCGGCGGTCATCCGGTCAAGGCGAGCGAGTCGGTGATCGCCCAGATCGAGAATCTCGACGGCGAGTTCCACTTCGAGACATATATCTCGCTGTCGTGCCAGATCTGCCCGGATGTGGTGCAGGCCATCAACGTGATGGCGGTCCTGAATCCCAATGTGCGCGCCACCATGATCGATGGCGCCCATTTCCAGGATGAGGTCGAGTCTCGCGAGGTGATGGCGGTGCCGACGATCTTCCTGAACGGCGAGCCGTTCCACTCCGGCCGCATCAGCCTGGAAGAGATCGTCAACCGCATCGACGACAGCGCCGCCGAGCGCGATGCCGCCGAAATCGATGCCAAGGACGCCTTCGATGTGCTCGTGGTCGGCGGCGGACCGGCCGGCGCCTCGGCCGCGATCTATGCCGCTCGCAAGGGCATTCGGACCGGCGTGGTGGCCGACCGTTTCGGCGGACAGGTGCTCGATACCGCGGGGATCGAGAATTTCATCTCCGTGCCCGAAACCGAAGGCCCGAAACTCGCGACCCAGCTGGAACAGCATGTGCTGTCCTACGACGTGGACATCATGAAGCCGCAGACCGCGGCCGAACTCGTGCCGGGCGAACTGTTCGAGGTGAAACTCGATTCCGGCGCCACCCTGCGCTCGCGTTCGGTGATTCTTTCAACCGGCGCGCGCTGGCGGCAGATGCAGGTGCCGGGCGAAGCCGAATACCGCAACCGCGGCGTGGCCTACTGCCCGCATTGCGACGGCCCGCTGTACAAGGGCAAGCATGTGGCGGTGATCGGCGGGGGCAACTCCGGCGTCGAGGCGGCGATTGATCTGTCCGGTCTCGTCAAGCACGTCACACTCATCGAGTTCGAAGACGAACTGCGGGCGGATGCGGTGCTGCAGCGCAAGCTGCACAGCCTGTCCAACGTCTCCATCCTCACCCACGCCCACACCACGGAAGTGGTCGGCGACGGCAAGAAGGTCACCGGTCTGAAGTATCTGGACCGTGGCACGGACGAGCGGCACGAGATCGCGCTGGAAGGCGTGTTCGTCCAGATCGGCCTGATCCCGAACACCGATTGGCTCAAGGGCGTGGTCGATATGACTGATCGCGGCGAGATCATCACCGACGAACACGGCCAGACCTCGGTGCCCGGCGTGTTCGCCGCGGGCGATGTGACGACCGTGCCCTACAAGCAGATCGTGATCGCCATGGGCGAAGGCGCCACGGCTTCACTGGGCGCCTTCGACTATCTCATCCGCCATTCGGCGCCGGCCGAACAAGCCGAAACCGACGAACGCGAATCCAAAGTCGCCTGATTCGCCGCTCGCTCATGTGCATCTGAGCGGCCCGCAGCGATGCGGGCCGCTTTCTTTAAGTCACCCCCGCCCTGCCCGGCATGTCGGCGGGTGGCGGCCTTGAATGATTGCCCCCTACGCCCCCTGCGCGGTCAGCCAGGCACTGCGATGGCTGGCGCCGTCGCCGAGCAGTTTCGCCACCGTCTTGAACGTATCGTCCAGGCGTTGATCGAGCTGCCACGGCGGGTTCAGCAGGATGAGCCCGCTGCCATGCATGCCGTATTCGGCGGGCGGGGTGCCGAGGCGCAGTTCGCTATGCCAGAGCTTGGGAATACCGGATTGGCGCAGACTGGCCAACAGGCGTTCGTGGCGCCGCGCGCCCAGTAACGGATACCAGATGACGACCACGGCGTGGCGCGCCTTGCGCACGATATGGCGCAGCGCCTTGGCGACGTCCTGGTATTCATTCCTGAGCTCGTAGCTGGGATCGATCAGCACGCACAGGCGCGGCGTGTTCACGGGCAGCATTTTCCGCAACCCTTCGAGCCCGTCGGCATGCAGACGCTGCTGGCGCTTGCCCGCGGACAGCGCTTCGGCCTCGAGCGCCTGGTGCTCGGCCGGGTGCAGTTCGAACAGAGAGAGCTGGTCCTGTTTTCGCTGCAGATCGGCGAACCACCAGGGCGAGCCCGGATAGCGACGTAATACGGCCCCGCCCTGCAACGTCGCGAGCCGCCCCATCCAGTCGCCGAGCGGCGAATCCACGGCCACGGCATCGCGCTGCTCCCACAGGCGGGCCACGCCGTTGCGATATTCGCCGTTTTTCTGCATGGCCTTGTCGGCCAGTGGATACAGCCCCCGGCCGGCGTGGGTGTCGACCAGCGTGATGGCCGATTCCTTGCGCTGCAGCGTGCGGAGCAACGTATACAGCGTCAGGTGCTTGTGTACGTCGGCGAAATTGCCGGCGTGATAGGCGTGTTGGTAAGAGAGCATGAGAACGCGTTACGAAGCAGACCGCACAGCTTAGGTCTTGTTGCCGTTTCATACGAGGCCTGCGTTGGCAAAGCTACCGCCTGGCAGGCGACGATTCCCGGCTCTGGCAGGCCACAAGGGCCTGTCGTCCGGTATCGCCGGAAGATCACCGATCAGGCACCCGCAGCGATCCCGTCGCTCCTTGGATCGGCGCCGCCCTCGAACCAGCCGTCCGGGCGGTGGATCACGGCGCCGGCGTGGCCCATGGTGTCGCTGAAAGCATCCGCCAGAACCTCGGTGTCGTGGCCGGCGGCTCGCAGTTGTTCGACCAGATCGGCGCTGAAGCGCGATTCGAGTTTGAGCGTCGTACTGTTTTCGCCCCAGGTGCGGCCCAGCAACCAGCGCGGCGCGCTGATGGCCTGCTGGATGGGCTCACCGAAACGCGCGTAGCGCGTGAAGACAGCCGCCTGGGTCTGCGGCTGGCCTTCGCCGCCCATGGTGCCGTAGACCATGGTGCGTCCATCGGCGAACCGGGCGAGCGCCGGGTTGAGTGTATGGAACGGGCGACGGCCCGGCGCCAGCGCCTGGCGACCCTTCGGATCGAGACTGAAGCTGATGCCGCGATTCTGCCAGAGCACGCCGGTGGACGGCGACACGACACCGGAGCCGAATTCCCAATAGATGCTTTGAATGAAGCTCACGGCGCAGCCGTCGCGGTCGATGCAGCCCAGCCAGACGGTATCGCCGGGGGCGTCCGGTTGCGGCCACGGCAACGCCTGGGCCGGATCGATCCGGTCGGCGAGCGTGTCGAGATGGGCGTCGGTCAGCCAGGTCGCCGGGTCGCGGGTCATCCAGGCCGGATCGGTGACTTCGCGATCGCGGACGAGAAACGCTTGCTTGGTGGCTTCGACCAGCCCGTGCAAGTGGGCGAAACCCTCGCCCTCGGCCACGCCCAGACGGTCGAACAGGCCGAGAATCATCAGCGAGGCCAGGCCTTGCGTCGGCGGCGGCAGGTTGTACACATCGGCATCGTGCAGGGCGAGCGCGAGCGGCGCGACCTCGCGGGCGGCGAAGTCAGCCAGATCGCGCCGGCGCAACGGGCTGCCGGCGGCTTCGAGGTCGGCGGCCATGGCATCGGCGAGTTCGCCGCGGTAGAAGTCGTCCAGGCCGGCGCGCGCGAGCTGGTCGAGTGTATCGGCAAGCCGGGTCTGCTTGAGGACAGTACCGACGCCCGGCGGCCGGCCGTCGATGAATAAATGCTCGGCAAAGCCGGGCACGCCCACCAGTTCGTCGTGCTTGGCGGCGCCGAGCGCGGCCTGGCTTCGAGTGACGGCGATGCCGTGGCGGGCATGTTCGGCCGCGTCGGCCAACAACCGTGACAAGGGCAGTCGCCCGCCCCATTCCTGGCTGATGGCCTGGGCACGCGCCCAGCCGCCCACGGTGCCGGCGACGGTGAGCGCGGCCAAGGGCCCACGCGACGGAATGGTGTCGTGGCCGGCATAGAAGGCCCTGTCGGCCTGGGCCACGGCCGGCCCGCAAGCGTCGATGGCGCGCGGTGCCTCGCCGGGGCGCGAGATCAGCCAGAAGCCGTCGCCGCCGATGGAATTCATATGCGGATAGACGACAGCAATGGCGGCAGCGCTGGCGATCATCGCCTCGATGGCATTGCCGCCATCGCGCAATACATCCCGCCCGGCCTGGGCGGCCAGATGATGCGGCGCGACCACCATGCCGCGCCGACTCCGAAGGGTTTCCCGCACGATTTCTTCCTTTTCTAGTTATCAGCCACCAAACAAGTCCACAAACATACGCAAAGACGTGAGCAGGAGGAATAGCGCGAACACCTGACGTAGCCGCAATGGGTTCACACTATGCGCCAATCGCGCGCCGACCGGGGCCATGAGCACCGTGACGGGCACGATCAGCGCAAAGCCGATCAGATTGACGTAGCCGAGGCTGCCCGGCGGCCGGTGGGGCGCGCCGAGCCCGCTGATGACCATGCCCAGCGCGCCCGGCACGCTGATGATCAACCCGATGGCGGCGGCGGTGCCCACCGCCCGGCGCATGGGAACATCGAACAAACTCAGCAGCGGCACACTCAAGGTCCCGCCGCCGATACCCATCAGGCTGGAAAACCCACCGATCACGGCGCCGAGCGCCCACCGCGCCGGCTTGCCGGGCAAGCCCTCGGCCAAGGCGGCGCTGGAGACGCGCAACGCCATGTTCCGAGCCACGATCAACGCCACCACGGCGAACACGCCGGTGAGCACCGCGCCGCTGACCCACCCCGCCAGAGCGGTACCCACGAACACGCCGGCCACCACGCCGGGTGCCAGCGAGCGAAGCAGCCCGGGGTCGAGACTGCCGTGCTGATAATGCGCGCGCGCCGACACGATCGAGGTGGGAATGATGGTCGCCAGCGAGGTCGCCACGGCCACGTGCATGCGGACACCGCTATCGATGCCGAGCCATGCGAACAGGTTGTAGAGCACCGGCACGATCACGATACCGCCGCCGACACCGAGTAACCCGGCCATCAGGCCAGCCACCAGGCCGGTCGCGAGCAGCGCACCGGCCAATGCGGCCAGCCAGAGCAGGCCGTGGATGTCCATTGCGTGAATCATGACCGGCTACCAGCCGATGGCGTGCGGCAGCCAGATCGCGAGCGCCGGAAACACGCACAGCGCGATCACGGCCACGACCTGAATGCCGATGAAGGGCATCACGCCCCGGTATATATCCCGCGTGGTGATTTCCGGCGGCGCCACACCACGCAGATAAAACAGCGACCAGCCGAATGGCGGCGTCAGAAAAGAGGTTTGCAGGATCATCGCCACCAGGATGCAAAGCCAGGCCAGATTCACGCCGGACTGGGTGAAATACGGCAGGAACAGCGGCAGCACGATGTACGAGATCTCGATCCAATCGAGAAAGAAGCCGAGTACAAAAATCAGTAGGCCCATGAAGGCGATGCCGCCCCAAACGCCGCCGGGCAGCAGCGCGAACAGCTGATCGACCAGCACATCACCGCCCAGACCGCGAAAGGCCAGGCTGAACACCTGGGCCGCGATCAGAACGAACAGGGTCATGCCGGTGATCTTGAAGGTGGACAGTACCGTCTCGCGCATCACCTGATAGCTCAGCCGGCCGGAACAGAGCACAAGCACGATCGATCCCAGCGCCCCCATCGAGGCCGCCTCGGTCGGCGCGGCCACGCCGCCGATGATCGACCCGAGCACCAGGATAATCAGCGCCACCGGCGGCAATACCACCTTGACGAGATCGATCGCCAGACGGCTGGCACTCATCCCGGCTCGCTCGTCGGCATCGATCGGCGGCATGCGCTGCGGTTGCCTTATCGCCACAACGGTGAGATACACCAGATACAGCCCCGCGAGCATCAGGCTCGGGATCAACGCCCCGGCGAACAAAGTGCCCACCGAGACACCGGAGATATCGGACAGGATGATCAGCACCAGGCTCGGCGGGATGATCTGGCCCAGCGTGCCCGACGCGCAAATCGTGCCGCAGGTGATGCCCTTGTCGTAGCCACGCGCGAGCAGTGTGGGCAGGCTGATCAGCCCGACCGTGACCACCGTGGCGGCCACGATGCCGGTCGAAGCCCCCATCACGACGCCGAACACGATAATGGCCAGCGCCATGCCCCCCGGCCGGCTGCCCGACAGATGGCCGATGACTTCCAGCATGCGCTCGGCGAGCCGGGACTTTTCCAGCATTACCCCCATGAACACGAACAGCGGAATCGCCAGCAGTGTGTAGTTGGTGACCACGCCGTAGATACGCAGGGGCAACAGGTTGAACAGCGACTCCCCTGCGCCCGCGACACCGAACACGAGGCCGGCCGCGGTCAACGCAAAGGGCACGGGGATGCCCACCAGCAGCAGCGCGAACAGCGCACCGACCATGACCAGCGCCAGATATTCAACGCCCATGGGCGGCCTGCTGACGGGGGATGAGCGCACGAATCCCGAGCGCCATGCCTTCCAGCGCGATCAGAGCGAAACCCAGCGGGACGAACGCCTTGAGCAGAAAACGGTCGGGCAGGCCGCCGGGCGTGGCCGAGCCCTCGCCCATTTGATAGGCCATGGTGACGAATCTCATCGAGACATAGGCGATAAACACCGAGGTTGGAACGACGATCAGGAAGCACACCAGGATGTTGATCCAGCGACGGGCGCGCTCGGAAAAACCCTGGTAGAAGATGTCGACCCGGACGTGCTCATCCTGCTGCAGGGTGAACGGCGCGCTGAGCATGGCAATCACCGCCAGCAGATGCCATTCGAGCTGCTGCTCGGCAACCGAGCCGATGTGCCAGATGTAACGGGCCAGCACATCGCCGGCCACCAGCAGCACCAGCACGAGGGTAAGCCACGCACAAACGCGGCCCATCCAGTGGATGCCCCCGTCGATGCCGTCGGCGAGGCGGCCGATCGACCGCAGGAAGAAGTGGATCGACATGTGCATCAAAGGTTCTTGTCGAGCACCATCTTCTCGCTGATATTCAACCAGGCGTCGGCTTTCTTCTTGAAGTCGAAGTACGACTTGTTGACCTTCGCGACCTGCGGATCCTTCCTGACGTAATCGCTGAGGATGTCGTTGCTGGCGGTACGCAGATGTTCGAGCACGCCGTCCGGCAGCTGCTTGACCTTCACGCCGTCCTTGTCGACGAGATCGCGTAGCGCATCCGGATTGTTGGCGTTGCACCAGGCGAAGCTGATCTCATTGCAGGCCGCCGCACAGTTTTTGACCACGGCCTGCAGATCGGGCGGCAGACTTTCCCAGGCCTGCTTGCCGATCAGCAGCTCGGTCACGGTGCCCGGCTCGTGCCAGCCCGGGGTGTAGTAGTACTGGGCCGCGTTCTGCAGCCCGAGCTGTCGGTCGAGATAAGGGCCAACGAATTCCGCGGCATCGATCACGCCACGATTGAGCGCCGGGAAGATGGAGCTGCCGGGCAGCAGCTTGACGCTGACGCCCAGCTGCTCATAGACCTTGGCGGCCAGGCCGGGAATACGCATGCGCAGCCCCTTGAAGCTGTCCACGTTCTCGATCGGCTTCTTGAACCAGCCGGTCATCTGCATGCCGGTATTACCGCACGGTAATGCCTTCAGCCCGAAATCCGAATAGATCTCGTCCCAAAGCTCGATGCCGCCGCCGTTATACAGCCAGGCATTGACGCCGAGCGTGCCCATGCCGAACGGCACGGCGGCAAAATACTGGGCCGCAAATACTTTGCCGGACCAGAAATACGAATTGCCCCAGTTCATGTGCACAGTGCCGGAACGCACGGCGTCGAATCCGCCGAAAGCCGGCACCAGCGACTTGGCGGCATAGAAATCGATTTTGAGACGCCCGTTGGATGCGGCTTCCACGCGTTTGCAGAAGTCTGTCGCGCTGCCCGGGCCGGTGCTGTAGAACGGCGCCCCCGGACCGTACGCGCTGGTCATCCGCCAGTGGAATGTCTTTTTTTCGGCCGCACTCGCAATCATCGGCGCGGATGCCGCCCCGGCCAGCGCACCGGCCCCAGTCTTTAGAAAATCACGCCGCTTGATAGTCATCGCTTATCTCCGTTGTCCCGATTGCAATGTCAAAAAAGGAATCGCTATCCACCAGGCGCCAGGAGCAAGGTACGTGCCATGCCGAGAAAACAAGATAACTTTCTGTTTTTTATGATTAAAAAAAGAACTTTCGGTTCGGATGCGGACAAATGCCGCGCACCGGGATGCACCCGGTTGGTGCCGTGCCGCCGGAAGGCGAAATGACAATCGGAGCCGATTGACGGCCACCGCTCGCGTTTGTGCGGTACCGATCACCGGATGGCAGGGAAACTGCATGACGATGGGACGTGTGCTTCATCGTTTGTCAAAAACGCATCGAAAAAGCGCCCGCCCCCTTTCAGTGCGACTTCGAGGTGACCCATGGACGATCTGGACCGGCGCATTCTCGGCCTGTTGATCGAGGACGGCCGTCTTTCCTTTGCCGAGATCGGCCGACGGCTGGCGATCTCGCGTGCGCACGCGCGCGACCGTACCGCCAGCCTTCAGGCACGCGGCGTGATCGAGCAGTTCACAGCAGTGGTGAATCCGGAAAAGGTCGGGGTGGGAATCTCGGCGTTCCTGGACGCGAAAGTGGCGCCCACGCTGGTCGAGACGTTATGCGCCGAGTTGGCGCCGCTTTCGGAGGTGGTCAGTCTGTACTTGATGAGCGACATGCGCAGCCTGCACATTCACACGCTCACCCACACCGAAGCGGATCTCGACGCCTTCGTACGCGAACACTTCTTCGCCCGTGAGGGGGTGCAGTCGATCGACTGCACGCTGCTGCTACGGCGCATCAAGAACCGGCGCGGCGGACCGCGTATCTAGACCATATGGATTGCATCGCAATCCATATCAGGGGCCTGTTGCCGTTTCATACGGTACCGCCCCGGCATGGAAAACCCGCTCATGCCGGCTTGTGCCGTACTCAAGGCAACCCCGCATACGGATATGATCCCCGGCGCCCCCCCCCCCGGCCATCCGGACACCGGACAAGGCGTTCGCGTATCAGCGGCCGCCTTCGTCCACGGCTCGCAATGCCTGTTCGGGAACGCGGACCGTGACGATCATGCCATCGTCGGTGTAGGTCTGTAATTCGGCGTCGATGCGCTCGCCGAGCAGGGCGATCAATTCATGCCCGTTGCCCTGCGCCGTCACCGTAGGCGGCATACCCCGGCCGTTGTCGGCCACGGTGATGGTGAGATAGCCCCCTTCGCGCCGGAGCCTGACCTGCACGGTGCCCGACTGCCCTTGCGGAAAGGCATGCTTGGCACTGTTGGCGATCAGTTCATTGACGATCAGGGCGAGCGGGATAGCCCGGTCGAGATGGGCATGGGCGGATTCGATATCGGCCTCGATGCAGACATCCGAATGCTCGTTCTTATAGAACTGGTTGAGGTTGTCGCACAGTTCCCGGAGGTACTTGCCAAACTCGACGTCACGCGCCTGGCCGGACTGGTACAGATGCTGATGCAGGCGACCGAGCGTCGTCACACGGTTACGCACCGCGCGAAAACGTTGCTGGGCGAGCGAGTCTTCGAGGCGGGCGGTTTCGATCGACAACAGGTTGCTCACGACCTGCAGGTTGTTCTTGACCCGATGATTGAGCTCGTCGAGCAACGTTTCCTTTTCGCGCAGCAACACATCCTTGTCGTGCACGGCGCGCTCGAGCGCCTGCTCGGTCTGTGCGCGCTCGTGGGCGGAAGCCAGAACGTTGGCAAGCGATTGCAGGAACGCCGCGTCGTCCTCATCGAACACACGGTTGCGCACCGACGTGTCGGCCTCAAGCACGCCGAACGGCTCGCCATTACCCTGGATGATGACGTTGATCGCCTTGTCGACCCCGTGATCCGCCAGCACCCGGGGCGTACGAAAGCGTTGCTCGCCCAACAGGTGGTTGGCGATGACCGGCCGGCCCGTATGCAGGGCGTACCCCGCGGGCGAGTCGAGCCCGCCGCCGATCGTGGCATGGCCGACCACCCCTTCATGCCAGCCCACGCCGGCATATACGAGAAAATGGTTCTCGGCCGGCTGGTAGAGCAGAACCTTCGCCAGGCGCGAATGCACGCCTTCCGCGGCCAGACGCGAGGCCTCATTCGCCAGGGCCGCGAAGTCGCGGTTCTTCAACGCATACAGGCCGAACTCGGAGATCAGGGATTGCTGTCGCAGGCGGTATTCAATGGCTTGGTCTGTCATGTCACGCAAGCGGGCCAAAGTTCGTGGAACATGGACTCGATTCACGACCAGCGTACGCAGGATAGCTTACGCACGCTGAACGTCACCGGCTCGAATTCCCGCATTCGAAGCACGTCTGCCCGGTCGCCGCCCCGGAAGCCGCCGACGCCGGCTTCCAGACTCAGGGCGTACTGGCAACCAGTGTGGGTGCCGGGGCGCCATCGCAGTGCAGATATCGCGAATGCTTGATCCACGACGGCTTGGGGTAATACGCAAACACATACTGCCCATTCTTGAGACTGTTGATCAGCGGCTTGACCACGGCCGGCCGAACGGCCGGACAGCCCAGGCTGCGCCCCAGCCGTCCGACGCGATGGATGAAGGCAGGCGTGGCGTATGGCGCGCCGTGGATGACGATCGCGCGGCTGTAGGCGTTATTGTTGATGCCGGGTTCCAGACCTTTCAGGCGCAGTGCGTAGCCATCGTGCCCCTGGTAACTGTGCAGCGTGCGGAACAGACCCAGGCTGGACTCGTGGCTGTCCGGGACGTTGGAGAAATGCTCGGCCTCGTTGGCGCCGGTGGCCCGGCCATGCGCGACCCATTCCTTGAACAGCAGCTGCGGCTGCGATAGATCGAACACCCACAGGCGGCGCCGGGTTGACGGCAGCGAATAATCGATCACGGCCAACCGATCCGCGTCAGGCTGGCCGTGGTGCTCGGCACAGGTCATGGCCGAGGCCGCCAACGCCAGCACACGCGGATTGGCGCCCGGGGCCAGACGTTCGAGCATGGCGGTCAGACTGCCGGCGTGGGCCAGGCCGGCGCAGGCTGCCCAGCCGATCAGCACCCGGCCGAGCATCCGGGCCGGTCGCCACCGGCCGGCCGCATTTGGAGTAAAAAACCAGGCAAGACGCGACAGCAGCTTGATCAGCATCGGCATTGGATCCCGTGTTGGCACACGCGGCAGAGACCTTGATCCCGATCAATCCGTGCCGCGGCACAAGCGGCCATTATGGCGAAATGATGATCGGCGACAAGCATTTGAGGCAATTCCGCGTGGCGATCCGGCGCGATCTGACGGCTTTCGGCCTTGCCCTGCTGCTGTGGGCGCCGCAGGGCACGGCCTGGGCGCAGGCCGTGACTGAGCCGGCGATCGCCGCGCAACTGCAGGCCATGCTGCCCCATGTGACGGCCGAGCGCTCGCCCGCCGATGCCGGCATGGCACAGGTCCGGAATTTTTATGCCGCGCGCGATTTTCGCCCGGCCTGGGACGGGCCGGCAACGGTGCCCGCCTTCGTGGCGGCACTGTATACACTGGTCGACGACGGTCTGGCGCCGCGCGATTACGGCGCCGATCGACTCGTCGCCGCTTATCGTCGGGCCGATGCATCGAACCGCGCGACAGCCGTAACCCGCGCACGCTTCGATCTGAACGCGACCCGACTGTATCTGAGCGTGCTCGACGACCTGAACCGTGGCAAGGTCGACCCGGCACTGCTCGGCCCCAGCTGGGGTCTGCCGGTCGAACGCTACCGTCCCGACATGAGGTTATTGTCGCAGGCCGTGGACGCGCTGGACTTCGAACAGACGTTTGCCCGCGCGCGCCCGGCCCATGCCACTTACCAGCGGCTGCGGGCGGCACTGGCACGTTATCGTGATATCAAAAGCCGTGGCGGCTGGCCACAACTGCCGGCGGACTCGACTGTCCTGCATCCGGGTGATGTCGATCCTGCCGTGGCGGCGCTTCGTCGTCGGCTGGCGGCCATTGGCGAACCGGTGGCCGCATCGGCCCGGCCCGATCGTTACGACGCGATCCTGGCCGGGGCGATGCGCCGGTTTCAGGCCAACCATTATCTGACGGCCGATGCGGTTGTCGGCGCGCAGACACGTTCGGCATTGAATGTCGGGGTCGATGCACGCATCGACCAGATTCGCGTCAATCTCGAACGCGCGCGGCTGCTGCTGCATGACCTGCCCAGGTCTTTCGTGCTGGTCGATATCGCGGGTTATCAGCTCAGTTACTATCGTCCCGATGGCCGGATCTGGCGTACCCGCATTGTCGTGGGCCGGCCCTATCGCCGCACCCCGTCGCTGCGTTCGCAAATCACCCGGCTGACGTTCAACCCGACCTGGACGGTGCCGGCATCGATCACCCGACGCGAAATGCTGCCGCGGATTCGGCACGACCCGGGCTATCTCGCACGCGAACATCTGCGCGTTCTGTCGCCGTCCGGCACGCCGCTGGACCCGGCGGCGATCGACTGGTGGCATCCGCCCTCGATCGTTCTGCGACAGGCTGCCGGGCCGGACGACGCGCTCGGCCGCGTGGTGTTTCGCTTCGCCAACCCGTATGCCGTCTATCTGCACGACACGCCGGCCCAGGCCCTGTTCGGCCGCACCCGCCGTGCTTTCAGTCACGGCTGCATACGAGTGCAGAATGCGCTCGAGTTCGCCCGGCTTTTGCTCGCCGACGACCAGCGCTGGCGCGCCGACGACATCGAGCGCGTCGTGGGCTCGGGCAAGACCACCCGCGTCACCTTGCCCCGGCCGGTACCGGTGATCGTTCACTACTGGACGGTCGACGTCGGCGAAAACGGCCAGCTCGCCTTCAAGCCCGATATCTACACCCGCGATCGGGCCCTGCTGGCCGCGCTCGATCGGCCGCTCGACCTGGTGGGTACTCTGCGCTGACCCCGGCCCGGCAATCGGTTTCGTTGATGCGAGGTGCATCCGGCCGACGCACTTTCCCGCAGCAGGCGATGCCAGGCATTGCATGATGCATTGATGCCATGCCCGGGGCGGCGGTTGGCCGGAGCGGCGATCATGATCGGCATGCCGGGCGATTGCCCGACATCCCCGTCTCCGGAATGCCCGTCAGCGCCCTTGCCCGGGCAGCCGCCGGCCGCTTCCACGCATGGGGCTTGCCGGCACCGGACACGCGCGTTCCGGTAAACTCGCAGGCATCCCGCGCGGCAGCGATTCACGACGACCGGAATCGCGAGGGACCGGGAAGGCGGGGTCGGACTGGATCGATAGTGCGCAACACCCCGAACCGAAACCATACCGTCTCCGGGGTGCCGATCGGCCGCTCGCTCGACGAAACCATCGGCGTCCCCGGCCATTCCGCGCATCGCGCGGCCGTGCTCCGCCTCCTGCTGTGGATCACGACCGCGGGCTCACTTTTATTCACGGCATTGAACCTCGCCCATCACCACTGGGCGCTGGCCGTGATCGAGCTCGGTCTGGCGATCTATGCCCTGATATTGCTCAAGGCAAACCGCAACCGGAGTGACCCCGGCCACTACGCACTGGCCTATGTCATTCCGCTCAGCGCGGTTATCCTGTACGGCTATATCACCGTACCGCTCGACGATTCGATCTACGTCTGGATGCTCGTGGTGCCGATGGTGTCGTACATCCTGCTCGGCCAGCGGCAGGGGTTCGCTGTCACCCTGGGCTTTTTCACGCTCGCCGTGGTCGCTTCGCTGTTCAAGCTCGAAGCCACCGCCATCGACTGGGATACGGCGGCAATCAACCTCGTGGTCTGCTTCGTATCCGTCGCCGGCCTGGCCCATGTATATGAAGTCGTCCGCTCGGACGCCGAAGAGCGGCTGCGCACTTCAGCGCTTCGGGATTCCCTGACGGGCGTGTTCAATCGCACCGGCGTCAACATGCGCTTCGACCACCACACGCGGACGGCGGACGGCGAGTCCGCGCCACTCGCCTTGATCCTGCTCGATCTGGATCATTTCAAGCGCATCAACGATAGCCACGGCCATCAGGCGGGCGACGATGTACTGCGCCGCGTCGCACGCTGCATCGATGCGCAAACCGAGGCCCAGGACACCATCGGCCGCCTCGGCGGTGAGGAGTTCGTGGTCCTGCTGCCCGATCGCGGGCTCGAACAAGCCCGAGACATCGCCGAGCGCATCCGTTGTGCGATCGAGTCATCCCACGGCGCATTCGACATGGCACCGATCGAAGTCACGGCAACCCTCGGCGTGGCCGCGCGCGATCGTGATGAAAGCCTGGATACGCTGCTCGAACGCGCGGATGCCCGGCTGTATCGCGGCAAGCTCAATAATCGCAACCAGGTGGTCGCCACGGCATAGCACCACGCGGGCCGCGCTCCGGAAAATCGCCGGCGCCGGTTGCACCGAGCCGTTCGTGGCGGCATATATGCCGGCATGAGTACCCCAGGTTCAAATACCGTACGCAAGATCGTGCACGTCGACATGGACGCGTTCTATGCGTCGGTCGAACAGCGCGACCACCCCGAGCTGCGCGGCAAACCGGTGGTGGTCGCCCAGCGCAGCCCGCGTTCGGTCGTCACCGCCGCGAGCTACGAGGCCCGACCGTTCGGCATTCATTCGGCGATGCCGGCGTTGCGCGCGGCCAAACTATGCCCCGAAGCGGTGTTCGTGCCGCCGGATTTCGCGCGCTACAAGGCCGTTTCGGCCCAGATCCGCGAGATCTTCTTTCGCTATACGCCGCATGTCGAACCGCTGTCGCTGGACGAGGCCTATCTCGATGTCAGCGAGCCGCTGATCCCCTCGCCCTCGGCCACCGATACGGCGCGCGCGATCCGGGCGGCGATCCGCGAGGAAACCGGGCTGACGGCTTCGGCCGGCATCGCGCCGAACAAGTTCCTGGCCAAGATCGCCTCCGACTGGCGCAAGCCCGATGGCCAGTTCGTGATCAAACCGCATCAGATCGAACGCTTTCTGGTCGATCTGGCGGTCGGCAAGATTCCGGGCGTGGGCCGCGTGATGCGCGCCAAGCTTGCCGAAATGAATATCGCGACCGCGGGCGATCTGCGGGCGGCGGGTGCGGCGGTGCTCGTCGAGCGCTTCGGGCGTTGGGGCCAGCGCTTGTCCGAGCTGGCCGAGGGCATCGACGAGCGCCCGGTGAAAGCCCATCGCGAGGCGGTGCAGATTTCGGCCGAGGACACGCTGCGCGAGGATCTTCTGCTATCGGAACTGGCGCCGCATATCCAGCGCATGGCCGACAAGACCTGGGCCAGTTATCAACGCAAGGCCGAGCGCGTGGCCTGCACCGTCGTACTCAAACTCAAGACTTCGGACTTCCAGATCCTGACGCGCAGCTACACGCCGGTCGCCCCGCCCCGCAGCGCCGCCGAACTCACGGCCATCGCCTGCGCCCTGCGCGACCGGGTCGAGCGTGGCCCGAGCGAACGCTATCGGCTGGTGGGCGTGGGCCTGTCCGGATTCGTCGCGGATCATGAAGCCGTGCGCCAGACGGCGCTGTTCTGAATCGCCCCACCGCATCATCGCGCATTGACGCGGGCCGATCCCTTTGCTGCGATAGCAGGATAACTCGCAGCGGTACCAACCATGAGCTACAGGCTCTATTACTGGCCGAGCATTCCCGGTCGTGGCGAATTCGTGCGTCTGGCGCTCGAGGATGCGGGCGCCGAATACGTCGATGTGGGCCGCGACCAGGGGGCGACGGCCGTCGCACAGATGATCCACAACGGCGCGCATTTCGCGCCGCCGATTCTGGCCGACGAATACGAATCGGTCTCGCATGTGGCGCATATCCTGGCCTGGATCAGCCGCCCGCTCGAACTCGCGCCCGGCGACGAGCGCGATTTCCGGCGCATGCATCAGATGCAGCTCACGCTGACCGACTTCGTCGGCGAGATTCACGATACCCATCATCCGCTTGGCCCGAGTCTGTACTACGATGAGCAGAAAGAGGCCGCGGCCCGACGCAGTGCCGTGTTCATCAGCGACCGGCTGCCGAAGTTTCTCGATTATTTCGAGCGCATGCTGACCGACAACCCGGACAGCGACGAATGGGCCATCGGCCGGCGCTGCACCACGCTCGATCTGTCGCTGTTCCAGGTCATGCGTGGCTTACGCCATGCCTTTCCGAACGCCCTGTCGGCGAACGAAACACCGGCACTCGACGAACTCACGCGCCGGGTCGCCCGGCGACGGGGCATCGCCGCTTATCTCGATAGTGAGCGTTGCATCGACTTCAACGAGGACGGCATATTCCGCCACTACCCCGAACTCGACGGGCCGAACCGATGAAGCAGGACTTCTGGCTGGAACGCTGGGAAAAAAAACAGATCGGATTCCATCAGCCGGACGGCCATCCCTTGCTGCGCGAACACTGGCCGCAATTGTCGCTGGTGGAGACCAGCCGCGTACTCGTGCCCTTGTGCGGCAAGTCCCAGGACATGCTCTGGCTCGCCGAACAGGGGCATCGGGTCACCGGCATCGAGTTCAGCGCCATCGCCGCCCGCGAGTTCTTCGAGGAAGCAGGCCTGGGTTGGCGGCGCGAACGCAGCGGCGTCTTCGACTGCTTCATCGGCGATCGCATCGAGATTCGCGTGGGTGATTTCTTCGACCTGCCGCGCGCGGACCTGGCGCGTTTCGAGGGCTTCTACGATCGCGCCGCCCTGATTGCCCTGCCGGAGGGCATGCGCCGCGCCTACGTCGATCATCTGATGTCGGGGCTGCGTCGTGGCGCCACCGGCCTGCTGATCACCTTCGGCTACGACCCGGCGATCATGGACGGGCCGCCCTTCAACGTGGACGACGAGGACGTCGGCGAACTCTACGGCCGCTATGCCCATGTCGACCTGCTGGCCGAACGGCGCGGCCTGCCCGAGAACGATCACCTGCGCGGCCGTGGCCTGACCGACGCGCGCGACGCCGTCTACCGCATCGTAAGGCGCTGACGAAAAACCGACAAAAACGAAAAGAAGTCTTGTCGAATATCGCGATTCATGCTGAGACCGCGCCATCGCCCGTGCAAGAGCCGGTATGCCGCCCGCGTACTCAAACATCTCATGAACGTCTGGCCGCCTTTCGCCGCCCCCGGGCGGGAAACGGTACAGGCGACATTCGTGTTCGACGACGCCCTGCGCGCCGAAGCCATCGTCGCCACCGAAGACGGTGAAAAGTTCCTGCGCTGGTAAGAAAATGACATCACCACCGCCGACGGCGCGGTGATCGCTCGCGTGCGCAAGCAGCTCTATATCCGCCGCAAGCGCCACGACCGCTGATCGGGCCTCGGCGGGCGCCCGATGCATGTTTCGCGAATCACGATGCGCCCAACGTCTACGCTATTAATCCGGCATCAAAACAGCTGACTTGATCCGCTGTTTTCAACGCCTTCAAAAATAAAAGCCGGCGCCTGTCCGTCTTTTATTTTTGAAGGCTTCGCGGCCAATGGCCGCGGCGAGCATGCTCGCGCTATTAACCCGAAAAATCATCTATTTTTGTGCCGGGTTAATAATGAACGTGAGCCGCGCAAGAACGAAAAACGTTCTTTAATATCTGCGTAAATCTGCGTAAATCTGCGTTGATCTGCGTTGATCTGCGGATAAATGCTTTCAGAGAAAGGCAAAGTCCCCATGACCTGTTGCACCACGCGCTAGAACGCCGCCCGCCGATAACGCCGATAGCGCGGGAACCAGAAGTTGCGCTCCACCGACGCCCGGATCGCCTCGTCGGAAGACGACAGGGCCACGCCATCCTTCTGTGCCTGCTTGGCGACGGCAAATGCGATCGCCTTGGACAGATCACGCACATCGGACAGCGCCGGCAACAGGGCCCCGGTGTCCGAGTGGGCCAGCGGCGAGTTCTCGGCCAGCGCGCGCGAGGCGGCCATCAGCATTTCGTCGGTCACCTTCCAGGCATTGGCCGCGATCACGCCGAGCCCCACGCCGGGGAAGATATAGGCGTTGTTGCACTGGGCGATGGGAATCGTGCGGCCGTTGATCTCGACGTCGTCGAAGGGGCTGCCGGTGGCGACCAGCGCATCGCCGTCGGTCCAGGTCAGGATTTCTTCCGGGGTGGCTTCCACGCGCGAGGTCGGGTTCGACAGCGGCATCACGAACGGATGCTTGCACTGGCTGTGCATCTGCTTGATGACCTTCTCGGAGAACAGGCCGCGCTGACCGGACACGCCGATAAGCACGGTCGGCTCGGCGTTCTCCACCGTCGTCATCAAGGCCTCGTCGCCGAGATCGCCCGACCAGTCCGACAGATCGGCCTTGTTCTGGGCCAGTTTCCGCTGGAAGTCGTAGAGACTGTCCATGTCGTCGGTCAGCAGGCCCGACTTGTCGATCATGAAAATACGCTGGCGCGCCTCGGCGTCCGACAGCCCCTCGTCGACCATGGCCACGATGATCTGCTCGGCGATGCCGCAGCCGGCCGAACCGGCGCCGACGAACACGATGCGCTGGTCGGAGACCTTTTCCTTTTTCGCCTTGCAGGCGGCCAGCAGCGAGCCGACGCAGATCGCCGCGGTGCCCTGGATATCGTCGTTGAAGCAGCAGATTTCATCGCGATAGCGCTTGAGCAGCGGGTTCGCGTTGGTCTGGGCGAAATCCTCGAACTGCAGCAGGATTTTCGGCCAGCGCCGCTTGACCGCCTGAACGAACAGATCCACGAACTCGGCGTAGGCCTCGCCGGAAATCCGTTCGTGGCGCCAGCCCATGTACATCGGATCGTCCAGCAACTGCTGGTTGTTGGTGCCCACATCCAGCACCACCGGCAGCGTATAGGCCGGCGACACACCCCCACAGGCGGTGTACAGCGACAGCTTGCCGATCGGAATCCCCATGCCGCCGATGCCCTGATCGCCCAGACCCAGAATGCGCTCGCCATCCGTGACCACGATCACGCGCACGTTGTCCTTGGTGGCACTGCGCAGCATGTCGTCCATGCGATGGCGATCGGGGTAGGAAATGAACAGCCCGCGGTGATTGCGATAGATCTCGGAGAACTGCTCGCAGGCCTCGCCGACGGTCGGCGTGTAGATGATCGGCATCATCTCCTCGAGATGCTCCTCCAGCAGACGGAAGAACATGGTCTCGTTGTCATCCTGAATGCCGCGCAGGTAGATATGCTTGTCCAGCGCCGTGTCGCAGGCCTTGTACTGCTTGTAGGCGCGCTCGACCTGTTCCTCGATGGATTCGACGTTCTGCGGCAGCAGACCGATCAGGTTGAAGTCGACCCGCTCATCGGCCGAGAAGGCGCTGCCCTTGTTCAGAAGCGGCATTTCGAGCAGCGTCGGGCCGGCGTAGGGGATGTAGAGCGGGCGTTTTTCGCGATCGGTCATGGCGTCGGATGCGGGCGGCAATGAATGGGGTGCCTAGGATAACCTCTCTGCCCGGCTTGGCCACCCGGCCCAGCACAACAATCAACGCCCCGGTTCATCGTTGCGACAGCCGGCGCCGCCGACTATGGCCGGACCGTACAATGCCGTACGTCGCCCGCCAGCCTCCGTTTCGATGTCGATCCATGCCCTGATCACGCTCGTGGTGCTGACCGCCGTTCTGGTCACGCTCGCCCTCAGTTCGCTCGGCGCCGATCTGGTGCTCATGGCCGGCCTGGTGGTGCTGCTGGTGTTCGGCATCGTCTCCCCGGCCCACGCCTTGTCGGGTTTTTCCAACCCCGGGGTCGTGACCATTGCCGCGTTGTACATTGTGGTGGCCGGGCTGCGCGATACCGGGGCCACCGAATTACTCATCGGCCGCCTGCTCGGCCGCCCGCGTTCGATCCGCCATGCCCAGGCCCAGGTCATGCTGCCGACCACGCTGATGAGCGCATTTCTCAACAACACCCCGGTGGTGGCCGCGCTGATTCCGGTGATCGGCGACTGGGCCCGCAAGTACCAGTTGCCGGTATCGCAACTGCTCATGCCGCTGAGCTTTGCGGCGATTCTCGGCGGCACCTGCACGCTGATCGGCACCAGTACCAACCTGGTGGTGAATGCACTACTGATCCGCCAGACCGGCCACGGCCTGGGCATGTTCGAACTGGCCTGGATCGGCCTGCCGATCGCGCTCGCCGGTCTGGCGCTGATCATCGGCGCCAGTCGCTGGCTGATCCCCGACCGCCGCACACCGGCCGCCCAGCTCGACAATCCGCGCGAATACAGCGTGGAGATGATCGTGGCCGCCGACGGTCCGTTGCCGGGCCAGACCATCGAACAGGCCGGTCTGCGCCACCTGCCCGGCATGTTCCTGGCCGAGATCGAGCGCGACGGCGCGCTGCTGCCGGCGGTCTCGCCGCGCCAGCCGCTGGCGGCGCACGACCGGCTGGTGTTCGTCGGCATCGTGGATTCGGTGGTCGAACTGCAGCGCATCCGCGGGCTGATGCCGGCCACCGAGCAGATCTTCAAGCTGGACAGCCCGCGCCGCGCCCGCGTGCTGATCGAAGCCGTGGTATCGCCGAGCTGCCCGCTCATCGGCTCGAGCATCCGCGCCGGCGGTTTCCGTACGCGCTATAACGCGGTGGTGCTGGCCGTGGCCCGCGACGGCGAGCGGGTCCGGGCCAAGATCGGCGACATCGTGCTCCGCCCCGGCGATACGTTATTGCTCGAAGCCCGGCCCGCCTTCGTGGCCCAGCAACGCCATTCGCGCGATTTCTTCCTGGTCAGCCAGATCGAGAACTCGCAACCGCCCCAGCACCACAAGGCCTATACCGCGATCGCCGTGCTCGCGGCCATCGTGCTCAGCGTGGCGTTCGGGCTGATCGATATTCTGGAGGCCTCGTTACTCGGCGCCGGCGCGGTGCTGGCCTCGCGTTGCAGCACGGCGGAAGCCGCGCGGCGTGCGATCGACTGGCCGCTGCTGGTGGCGATCGCCGCGGCCATCGGCATGGGCGAGGCAGTGCAGAACACCGGGCTCGCCGCCGACCTCGCGCAGGCCCTGACCCACCTGGCCGGCCAGGGCACCCACGAAACGCTGGCCGCCCTGTTCATCACCACGGTGGTCATCAGCGCCGTGATTACCAACAACGCCGCCGCCGTGATCGTGTTTCCGGTGGCCGTATCGCTCGCCCACGGCGCGGGCGAGAACGTCATGCCGTATGTGATCACGGTGGTGATCGGCGCCTCGGCGAGTTTCCTCACGCCAATCGGCTACCAGACCAACCTGATGGTGTACGGTCCGGGCGGCTACCGCTTCATCGACTTCGTCCGTCTCGGCCTGCCGCTGACCGCGATCATCGGCGCGCTCACCGTGGTGCTCGTGCCGATGATCTGGCCCACCGGCGGCTGAGCCGGGCCGCGGCTCAGCGTTGACTGTGCTGCCAGTTCTCGGGCCGATACCAGGCCTTGTCCTCGACGATCGGCGTGCGGCCGCGCACCGCGTCGGCGATCTTCTCGGCGATCATGATGGTCGGCGCATTGAGATTGCCGGTGGTGATGCGCGGCATGATCGAGGCATCGACCACACGCAGCGATTCAACGCCATGCACCCGGCCCTCACCGTCGACCACAGCTTCGTCGTGATGGCCCATGGCACAGGTCCCCGACGGGTGGTAGGCGGACTCGCCCATCCGGCGCACCCAGGCATCGATCTCGTCGTCGGACTGCACCTCGGGGCCCGGGCCGAGCTCCTTGCCGCGATAACGGTCGAACGGCTTCTGCTCGATGATCTCGCGGGTCAGGCGGATCGAATCGCGCATTTCGCGCCGATCGCGCTCGGTGGCCATGTAGTTGAACACGATCTTCGGCGCGGCCTTGTAGAACGACGAGGCCAGCGTGACCTCGCCGCGCGACTCCGGCCGCATCGGCCCGACGTGGGCCTGGAAACCATGGCTGGTCGCCTTGGCACTGCCGTCGTAGGACACGGCCATCGGCAGGAAGTGATACTGGATGTTCGGATATTCGACGCCCGGCTCGCTGCGGATGAAGCCGCCGGATTCGAAATGGTTGGTCGCGCCCAGGCCCTTGCGCGTGAGCAGCCACTGGGCACCGATCCTGCCCATGGCCGTCGCGCTCTGCGCCGAATACAGCGTGATCGGTTCCTTGCACTCGTACTGAACGTAGACTTCCAGATGATCCTGCAGATTCTGGCCCACGTTCGGATTCTCGTGCACCGGCGTGATGCCGTGCGCCCGCAACTGATCCACCGGGCCGATGCCCGAGAGCATGAGGATCTGCGGCGAATTGATCGCGCCCGCACACAGCAGCACTTCGCGCTCGGCCTCGACCCTGGAGCGCGTGCCGAGATGATCGACCTCGATGCCGACCGCCTTCTTGCCGTCCATCAGGATCTTGCGCGTATACGTACGCGTCATCACCGTCAGGTTCGAACGCCGCATCACCCCGCCGCGCAGATAGGCGTTGGCGGTGGACCAGCGCACGCCGTCCTTGGTGGTCATGAACATCGGGCCCACGCCTTCCTGCTGGAAGCCGTTCATGTCTTGGGTGTAGGGATAACCCGCCGCCATGCCCGACTCGATGAAGGCGTGGTACAGCGGGTTGCGGCCCGGGCCGGTGGTGACGTGCAGCGGGCCGCCGGCGCCGTGATAGTCGTTTTCGCCCTGATCGAAATCCTCGGCCTTGCGGAAATAGCCGAGCACATCCTTGTAGCGCCAGTCCTCCAGGCCAAAGTCGTTGGCCCAGCCCTCGAAGTCGAGCGCGTTGCCGCGCACATACGCCATGCCGTTGATCGAGGACGACCCGCCCAGCACCCGCCCGCGCGGGCAATGCATGACGCGGTTGTCCATGTGGGGATCGGCTTCGGTGTGATAATTCCAGCTGTAGGTATCGCCGTTCATGGGATAGGCGAACGCCGACGGCATGTGGATGTAGATGGAGCGATCCATCGGGCCGGCCTCGACCAACAGCACCGAGACATCCTTGTCTTCGGAAAGCCGGTTGGCCATCACGGCACCGGCCGAGCCGGCACCGATGATCACGTAGTCGTATTTCTTCTTCGGGTTGCTCATGCGCTAGAAACCTCGTTTGAACCGGGCGTATCGATGATTCGCGTCAGATCGCGACGTAATCGTCGCAGCCCTCGCCGGGGCGCGTCGCCATCGACGACCCCGCGCGATCGCGGGGCCATGGCCGAACCACGCCCCGGCGCAACCGTACGCGTTAGTAGGGCGCTTCCACCGCACCGCGGGCAACGAACACACTCTTGATCCGTGTGTAGTGCTCAAGCGCACGCCGGCTGTTTTCCTTGCCGATGCCCGAGCCCTTGATGCCGCCGAACGGCATCTCGATCGGCGTGATGTTGTAGTGGTTGATCCAGCAGATACCGGCTTCCAGCTCGCCGATCACCCGGTGGGCGCGCTCGAGATCACGCGTGAACAATCCGGCCGCCAGACCGAACTCGGTGTGGTTGGCGCGCTCGATCACCTCGGCCTCGTCGGTGAACGACAGCACGGACATCACCGGACCGAAGATTTCTTCGGTGACGATCTTCATGTCATCGCTGCAGGCGTCGAACACGGTCGGCTGGATGAACACGCCGTATTCGCAGCCGTCCACCGCGACCTGTTCGCCGCCGATCACCAGCTTCGCGCCGCCGGCCTTGCCGGCCTCGATATAGTCGAGCACGATCCGGCCGTGTTCGGGGCTGATCATCGGGCCGACGTCGGTCTCGGCATCGGCCGGATTGCCGATCCTGAGTTTTTTCACCCGGGCGACGAGCTTGTCAAGGAACGCCTCGCGCACCGATTCGTGCACGAATACGCGTGTGCCGTTGGTGCAGATCTCGCCCTGGGTGAAGAAGTTGGCCAGCAGCGCCCCGGACACGGCATTGTCGAGATCGGCGTCGTCGAAGATCACCAGCGGCGACTTGCCGCCGAGTTCCAGCGACACGGTCTTGAGCGTACCGGCGGCATCCGCCATCACCTTCTTGCCCGTGTCCGCACCGCCGGTGAGCGAGATCTTGTCGATGCCGCGGTGGTTGGACATCGCCTGGCCGGCATCACCGAAGCCCTGCACGATGTTCAGCACGCCGTCCGGCAGCCCCGCTTCCTTGGCCAGCTCGGCCAGACGCAGCGCCGAAAGCGGCGTCAGTTCGGACGGCTTGAACACCAGCGTGTTGCCGGCCGCCAGCGCCGGCGCCGACTTCCAGCAGGCAATCTGCAACGGATAATTCCAGGCGCCGATCGCGCCAACCACGCCGAGCGGCTCGGGCCGGGTATAGAAGAAGCCGCCGTCGACTTCCTGATATTCGCCCTGAATCGAGCTGGCCTGACCGGCGAAGTATTCGAGGCAATCGGCGCCCGAATCGACGTCGGCTTCCGGCGTCTCGGCGATCGGCTTGCCGCCGTCCAGCATCTCCAGCCGCGCCAGTTCGTCGCGGTGCTCGCGCAGCAGGACCGACAACCGATGCAGAATCCGCCCCCGCTCGACACCACTCATGGCCTTCCAGGGGCCGAGGGCGGCGCGTGCCGCGGCCACGGCGGCATCGATATCCGCCGCGCCAGCCTTCGCCACCTGCGCCAGCGACTCGCCGGTCGCGGGATTCACCGTTTCGAAGAATTCGCCCGATTCGGCTTCGACGTATGCGCCGTCGATCCAGAGAAGTTTCCGCTCGCCCGCTGCTGTCATGCCTACCTACCGTGCCTATGACCGTGGAAAACCGACAATATTAACATGCGCCCATGACCGTTCTCTTGCGCTGCAATCTGCCCGCGCCCGGGTTTTCAACATCGCCCGGGGATAAGCCTGTGGATAACATCGGGGAGAAGCATCCCAGCCACCGTGCAACGAAGCCCGGAGCGGAATGAACATTTTATGACCAGCGCGCAGGCAGCAATCGACGCACGGCAAAATGAGACATCGCACCCCGCCCGGGCTGCCCCCCGGGGTTTTGCACACGGGGCCTGAACAAGCCTGTGGACAGCTCGGTGACAAACGCCGGGAACGCCTGCGATACGGGGGCTGCGAACGGTTTGATCAAATCCTGACCAGATCGCCATCGCCCCGGGCGCGAGCGCTGGCGGTGCCCCACACCGCGGCCGGCGACCGCGATCGGAACGGCTTGTCGCAGGAACGTGCATGCCCCGGTGCAAGGCGCTGAGCCGGCGCGCTTTTTCACAGACGCGCTGGACAAGCCTGTGTATAACTCTGTGGTAAACGCCGCAATCGCCGTCTCCACGCGCATTGCAGCGGACTGAGCAGTCCTTGACCAGTCGCCGCCCGCGCGCGGCTTCGCGACCGCCGGACGCGAAAAACCCGCGACCGGCAACCGGCCGCGGGTTTGGCAGCACGACAACGACTATGCCCGGATCAGGACGGCGCGTCGCCGGTTTCCTCCGGGGCCGCGTCGTCGCCGCGCCGCCGCCGCTTGGGCCGGTCGTTCGGGTCGTCGGCATCGATATCGGCATCGGCTTCCAATACCCGGATATTCGCCGCCGGTGCCTGCCCCTGGCGATCCTCGCCGAACCAGAGCGTCTGATGCGGGAACGGGATCTCGATGCCGGCCCGGTCGAAGTGGATCTTGACCAGGCGGTTGAACGCGCGGCCCACGCCCCACTGCGTACCGGGCTTGGTCTTGATCATGATCCGGATGTTGACGGCACTGTCGGCCAGCGCGGTCACCCCCGGCACGGTCATGTCCTCGAGGATGTTCGGCCCCACGTTCGGGTCGGACTTCAGATCCTCGAACGCCTCGCGCAGGTAGTAGATCGCGTTGTCGATATCCTCGCGATAGGCGATGCCATACTCGGTGCGGAAGTATGCCCAGTCACGCATGAAGTTCGACACCACGCTCGCCGAGGAGAACGGCACGATGTGGTAGGCGCCGTCGATGTCCCGAATCGACACCGAGCGGATGGTCAGGCGTTCGGCGGTACCGGTGACTCCGCCCACGCTGACTACGTCGCCCGTGTTCATGGCGTTTTCCAACTGGATGAATACGCCGGTGATGATGTCCTGCACCAGCTTCTGCGCACCGAAGCCGATGGCCAGGCCGAACACGCCGGCACCGGCGATCAACGGCCCGATGTTCACACCGATCTGCGACAGCGTGATCATGATGGTAAAGGTCGCGATCAGTATCGCCAGTGCATTGCGGAACAGCACCAGCAGGGTTTGCTGGCGCGCGCTCGGCGCCCCGCCGCCGGTGTTCGGGCTCAGACGATGCTCGATCACGCTGGCGGCGACGAGCCAGAACAGGGCCGCAGCGACCAGTATCACGGCCACCTTGAATGTCACCGAAATCGTCGTCAGGCCGGCAGTGGAGGTCAGCCAGGTATTGAGGTCGAACACATGCCAGGCATTCGCGACCACCGCCGCGAAGATCAAGAGAATGACCACCCGCACGGCCTTGAGCGCCGCCGGCACGTAGGAGTTCACCCGCGCCTCCAGCAACGGCAACTTGTCATGCAGCGACTCGGGAAAGGTGATGCGATGGCCGATGGCGCGGGATAACAGCCCCGACAGGCCGAAGCCGACCCCGGCGGCGACCAGGCTCTGAGCGGTGGCCGAAAGCATGAACGGCAATGCGCCGGCCGGATCGGCCTGGCTGGCGAAAAACAGCACGGAAAAATACACGACTGCGAGCAAGACCCAAAGCCGGGCGAACAGTCGATAAAGCACCGCGAAAAAACCGATGGAGGCACTCTCTGCCTTGTGAATCAGGCGTTCGGTGAGCAGACGGCGATTGGCGAAGATGACCTTGAGCGCATACACATAGGCAGCCCCCATGATGAGAAAAGTCAACACCGCCCCCATGAACAGCGACAGCTGGGCATTGACAACAGGCACGGCCACGAGCAGCCCGTAACCGACCACACCGACGAACCAGCGTAGCCGCAGGCTCCACCAGCGGGCCACGTCGGCGTCGACCTTGATCAGTCGCAGGCTATCGTAGCGTTCGGCGAACAATGCCCGAATCGCGACCTTGATCAACTCCACCAGCACGAAGGCGTTGATGAACAACGATTCCCGCGTGCCCATGCTGCCATGGTCACCGACGGCGTACAGGCCGACGAAATAGCCGGCGCTGCCGGCGGCCAGCACGACAGCCGTATCAACGGCGATGCCGACCAGGACGCCCGCCGCCCGGCGCAAGAGCCCGCGACCTTTGGCCCCGGCGGTGGCAAAGCGACTGATCCCGGAGAACAGCACCGTGGCCACCAGGCGTAGCAACAGAAACGCCACGATGGTGGCCGCGACTACCTCGGCGAATATCAGCAGCGCGCCGAAGAAGACGCCCGCATTGAACACGCCTGCACTGTGCTTGCCATTGCCCTTGTGCGCCAGCGCCACCACCGTGTTCCAGGCGCCGACGATATGGGCGCTGATGGTCTCCGACCAGGACGAAGTGATCTGTGCGAAGCGACGGGCAAACGAGGCGCTCTGCTTCGATACCGGCTGTTTCCGACCCGTGGCGGCTGGCCCGGACGCGCTGCCCTTGGCACCCGACTCGGCCTTGGCGGCCTGTCTCAGCTCCTTGATCAGCTGCTTGCGCGTCTTGTCGTTCTCCAGCAGATTGGCCAGCTGGTCCAGCGACACCGACTGATTCGCGTCACTCTTGGCGGCATTCTGGCTCTGCGGCGCGGCGGCATCGGCCTGAGACAGCGGCGCGAGCGCGAACAGACAGATCAGGGCGCAAGCGAGAAAGGCCGGCATGCGGCCAGCTCGCGAACACAGCGCTCGGTATGGGTCCATGGGCGTTCTACCTTGTGGCGATTTATCCGTGGATATCACGCCTGAGGCCGTCATGGCGAAACATGCGAGCGCCGGGACCCCAGACTCCAGCGGCCCATGATGCCGTCCCGTCGGTCATCAAACAATCGCGCACGACCGAGATCGCGGCATTCAGACGCTGCATCCCGGCACAAGATCGCGCTGATTACGCGGCCCGCGCCGTTCAATAAACAATGGCGCCGCGAATGATTCGACCCACGACTAGGTTCGCGATTGGCGCGGACGCGGACGCAACGGCAACAGACCCTAGTAAGGACTCGGCTCCTCGGGCAGGATACTGCCGACCTTGGCCAACGCGCGCCGGGTATCGTAGAAGCAATCGCGGATACGTTCGATGTCGGTGCTTTCCGACAAACCGTGGCCGGCGGCCTCGAGTATGGTTTCGGCATGGCGGGCCAAGGCGCGGCGCTCGAAGTCGCGCCGGGTCAACGGCGCCAGCTTCTCGATCACGCGGAGCACTTCCCGCATGGTGATGACGCTGGTCCGGCCATAGTTGCGAATGGGCATGAACGCCGCATCGAGCAGGTCGTGAAAATTCGGCACACGGATGACCAGCCGCATCTCGCCGTCCGGATCGGTCACCACCTCGGTGGGCATGGGCCGCGCGATCAATACTGCCAGCGACCGGCCGATGCGATTGACGCAATCCAGTGCCGTGAACGGATTGTTGAGCGCCGGGGAAAGCGCCCGCACCCCGATCTCGGCCATCTGGTTCACCGCGAACAACAGATCGTGATCGGTCATGCGGCTGCGCCCGAGCACGTATTCGCGGGCGGCATGACCGGCCGTATCCGGGTCGAGCCCGGCACCGTGCAGGCGAGCCAGCACGCCGCCGGGCAACACGTAATCGCCGTAGCTCACGCGCGATTCGATCACGATGTCGTGGCGCTGCGCGATCTCGAGCAGCGCCTCGACCCCGATCGCCTGCACATACCCGCCGTCGGGCGCGATCAGATCCTGCGTGCCATGACCGAGTTCGGGCGCCGGCGTGCCGTCGTCGCCCGCGTGGTCCGGATACATGCGGTCGATGGCCTGGTCGAATTCCACCCCTACCGTCTCCAGCACCTCCGGCGCAGCGAACAGCTGGGCCATGTGGTGAGTGAAATAGATCAGCGTGCAGGTCGCGAACAGCGCCAGCACGAAGCCCACGCTCAGCGACACGTCCGGCACGAACCGGTTCTCCGGATCGTTGCCGACCATGTGAAAGACGAGCATGCAGTAGACGAACGTGGCCAGGAAGATACCCAGCACGGCCTGATTGGCCCGGTCGCGCATGAAACTGCGGATCAGACGATGACCGAACTGGCTGGTGGCCAGCGTGAGCACGACCATCATGGTCGAGAACACCACCGTCGCGATCGCCACCATCGCGCCGGTGAGCGTCTGTAGCAGATTGGTGGCGCTGGTCGTGCCGCCGGAATAGAACAGGGCGTGCAGCACGCCGCCGGCCGGATGCAGTTCGTCGATCGTCAGCGTAATCGCGAACAGGATCAGCCCGGCCAGCATCATCAGCGAGGGCAGGAACCAGAAACTGGAGCGGGCCAGCTCCCAGAATTCGTGGACTCGTGCGCGCATACACGGCTCCTGCTGTACCCGGCGATCCGCCGCGGGTCAAGTGCGGCGTCCACCGGTAAAAAAAAGCCGCCGACCGCGGGGCGCGATCGACGGCCTGTCCCGCCCGATCAGGCGATCAGGCGGTGGCGTCGAGCGCCTTGGCGAAGATATCCAGCGCCTCGTCGATCTGATCGCGCTTGGCGACCAGCGGCGGCAGCCAGCGGATCACCTGCTTGCGCGGACCACAGCGCAGCAGCAGCAGCCCCGAGGCCTCGCAGGCCTTGACGATATGATCGGCGCGGCTGCCGTCGGGCTCGCCGTCCTTGTGGATCTCGCAACCGATCATGAAGCCCTTGCCGCGCACATCGGCGATGCACGCGTGATCGGCCGCCAGCGATTCCAGGCGCTGCTTGAGATGCGCGCCCTGCTCGGCCGCGTTCTCGACCAGGCCTTCCTCTTCGATCACATCCAGGGTCGCCAGCGCCGCCGCGCAGGCCACGGCATTGCCGCCGTACGTCCCGCCCTGCGAGCCGGGCCAGCCTTTTTCCATCAGCGCACGCGAGGCGCCGAAGCCGGACAACGGGAAGCCCGAGGCCAGTCCCTTGGCGGTCATCACGATATCCGGCTGCACATCGAAGTGGCTGTGCGACCAGAACTTGCCGGTGCGGCCATAGCCCGCCTGGACTTCGTCCACGCCGAGCACCAGACCGTGATGATCCGCGCGCTCGCGCAGCCCCTGCATGAAGCGGGTGTTGGCCGGCACGAAACCGCCCTCGCCCTGGATCGGTTCGATCAGGAAGCCAGCCGTGTCCTTCGGCGAGCTGATCGTGTCGAAGATATGATCCAGTTCACGCAGGCAGAAATCGGTCGCCTCGTCTTCCGACCAGCCATAGCGGAAGGCATTGGGGAACGGTGCCACCACCACGCCGCCCATGATCGGCTGCAGGCCGGCGGTATAAGCCGTGCCGGAGGTAGTCATCGAGGCGGCGCCCATGGTGCGACCATGAAAACCGCCATGGAATACCACGATGTTCGGGCGGCCGGTGGCATGGCGCATCAGGCGCATCGCGCCTTCGGCGGCCTCGGTGCCGGCGCTGGCGTAGAACATGGTATCGATGTCGCCCGGCATCTTCTCGGCCAGACGCGCCGAAAGATCCTGGATCGGCTTGTGCATGATCGTGGTGTACTGACCGTGGATCAGTTTGCCGACCTGCGCCTGGGCGGCGGCCACGACCTTGGGATGACAATGGCCGGTGCTGGTCACGCCGATCCCGGAGGTGAAATCGATGTAACGGCGACCTTCGGTATCGAACAGATAGCAGCCCTCGCCTCGCTCGGCGTAGACGTCGGTGGCCTGCTTGAGCAGTGGGGACAGGTGACCCGGGCGATTGGCCGTCATGGCTGTTCTCCTGACTGTGTTGGAACGTTTTCTGGTGGGTTGACAAGCGTAGCTGGCGGCGAGGCTAGACCTGTTGCGAAGCGGTTGCAATCCGTGCTTGTCGTTCGCCTCCGGCCGATCTCCTCCAGTCTTACGTACGCGCCTCGCGAAGCGCCGCCAGTACAGCGTCGCCGATCACGTCGGTGGCGCGCGCATCGCCGGCATGAGCGGCCAGGTCCGCCGCCACCGCGTTACGCAGACGCATGCCCGCGCGCGCGGCCACCGCGTCCTCCTCGCCCATCCAGTCGAGCATCATGGCCGCGGTCAGCAGCATGGCCGCCGGCCCCGCCTTGTTCTGGCCGGCGATATCCGGCGCGCTGCCGTGGGTGGGCTCGAACATCGGCGGGCGCGAGCGATCGGACGGGTTCAGGTTGGCCGAGGGCGACACCCCCATGCCACCGTTGAGCACCGCCGCCAGGTCGGTGAGGATATCGCCGTGCAGATTGGAGGCCACCACCACGTCGAACATCCACGGATGGGAGACGAACTTCATGCAGGCCGCATCGACCAGTTCGTGATGGGTGGCGACATCCGGATAGTCTTGCGCGATGGTCGCGAACATTTCCGTGTACATATCGCCCCAGAATTTCTGGGCGTTGCGCTTGGTGACCAGACACACCTGGCTGGCGTGCTTGTCGACGCCGAACTGGCGTTCGCGGCCTTCGCTCAGGCGCACGGCCGCGCGTGCCCGGGCCTGCTCGAAGGCATGCCGGATGATGCGGTCGGTGGCGCGATGGGTGAACACCGCGGTCTGGGTGACCACTTCATTCGGCGTGCCGGCGGCCAGCCGCCCGCCCTGGTTCACATACTCGCCCTCGCTGTTCTCGCGGATGACGAGCATGTCGATATCGGCCGCCCGGGGATCGGCCAGATACTGCGGCGCGCCTTCCAGCCGGCGTACCGGCCGTTCGCACACCCATTGATCGAAGCCCTTGCGGATCTCGAGCAATGGCGCCAGCGAATCCGAATCGGACAACAGATACCGATCCGGGTCGGTGGTCGGGCCCGGGTCGCCGAGCGCGCCCAGCAGGATCGCGTCGTAGCCGGCCAGCCGCGCCAGGTAATCGGCCGGGGCCGATTCGCCATGCGCTTCGTGCCACGCATGCGAGGGCCAGTCGAACGTATCGTAATCGATCGCCAGATCGGGCTCGACCTCGGCCAGCGCATCGAGCGCACGGGTGGCCTGGGCGATCACTTCGGGGCCGATGCCGTCGCCGGGCAGAACAGCGACGCGCCATGTCTTTCGTGTAGTCATGCGGCGAGGCTACCACCGCGGCCCGGCCTCGCCTATACATCCGAAAGCATGAGGCGCTGGCCGCTCGCCGCTCAGCGCCCGCTGGCGCGCCGTGCTCGAAAGAAACGCCGCAGGAGATCGGCGCTTTCATCGGCGAGCACACCGCCCCGGTGCGCCACGCGATGATTGAGCCGCGGCTCGTCGAACACCGCAAATATGGAGTGCGCCGCGCCGGCACGAAAATCGTCGGCGCCGTAGATCACGCGCGCGATGCGGGCATGGCCGATCGCCCCGGCGCACATGGCGCACGGCTCGAGCGTGCAATACAGCGTCGCCCCCGGCAGCCGGTAGTTGCCGACGGCGGCACACGCCGCCCGAATGGCCACGATTTCGGCATGTGCCGTGGCATCGCAGGCCGCGATCGGGCCGTTGCGGCCGCTGCCGAGCGCGATGCCGTCGCGCACGACGACCGCCCCGACCGGCACTTCACCCGCCGCCCCGGCGGCGGCCGCCAGATCGAGTGCTACGCGCATCCAGGAGGTATCGGCGTCGGAATCGACCGGGGCAGCGTCGGACATCACCAGCAAGCAGAACGTATCGGGCCATCCATTATGCCCGTTCGACAGCGGCTGTTCGCGCCGGGGCGCGGCAGCCACCGCCACCGCGGCGACACCCTCATTGCGCCCCCGGCCTTCACGCGCGCACGACACAGGGCTTATCGTTATATCCAAGGCAACCACGTGAGGAGACGACCATGGCGTCGCTGGTACAAACCCGGGTTCTGGTCATTGGTGGCAGTTCCGGCATTGGCGAGGCCGTGGCCCGCCGCAGCGCCGAATCCGGCGCCGAGGTGACCATCGCGTCCCGCTCGGCGGACAAGCTGGCGCACGCGGCCGAAAGCATCGGTCACGGGGTGCGCACGGCCGTGCTCGATACCGGCGACAATGGCGCGGTCGAGCGTTTCTTCACCGATAATGCGAGCTGGGATCACCTGATCGTGTCGTCCGCGGCCACGGCCCGCGGCGGCATGCGCACCATGACGCTCGACGATGCCTATGGTTCCATGGACAGCAAGTTCTGGGGCGCCTATCGCGCGGTACGCGCCGCCCGCATGGCCGACGGCGGCACCATTACGCTCGTCTCCGGCTTTCTGTCGGAGCGCCCGTCCCCGGGTGCCACATTGCAGGGGGCGATCAACGCTGCATTGGAAGGGCTCATGCGGGGTCTGGCACTGGAGCTGGCCCCGGTGCGCGTGAATGCGGTATCGCCGGGCATGATCGACACGCCCCTCTGGGACGATATGCCGCAAACGCGCAAACGCGAACTCATGACCGACGCAGCCGAGCATCTGCCGGTGGGCCGCGCCGGCCGCGCCGGCGATATCGCCAATGCCGTGCATTATCTGATGATCACCGGCTTTGCCACCGGCTCGGTGGTTCGCGTGGACGGTGGCGGCGCCATCGCCTGAGGGGGCCCGCGATCACGTCGCCCGGCGCGATGCCGCCCCGATCGATGCCCGGGCGCGCCGTCCGGCATCGCAGGCCGGGACCGGACGATGGCCGCGGCCGGTCGCAGCGCCCGGGTGGTCCGCCATGCTTGCGGCATGGGGCCTGTTGGGCCGGCCGTCGAGGCGCGATATATTGCCAAACAGACCGACCGCCCCGGAATCCATCGCCCATGCCACAGCCCCCCGCCCGCAACAGCGACCCCGCGCGACAGGCGAGCGCCGCTCAGGCGCTGTTCGATACGGTCTGCGAGCTGCTGCGGCGCGGCGATGAGCGCGCCAACACCCTGCTGCCCCGCCTGCAGGCCTATCCCGCCCATGGCCCGGGCTGGCTGCAACTCGGGCGCACGCTCACCGAACTGGGGCAATCGAACGCGGCCATGGTGGCATTCGATCAGGCCCTGGCCGCGCCGGAACCACCGCTGGCCGCCCTGCTCGAAAAAGCCGATCTCATGATCGCGGGCGGTGACGCGGCGGCTGCGGCAGACTGGCTGGCCACATTCCAGCGCCGCGGCGCGGATGATGTCCGGCTTCACCACAAACTGGGCCGTGCCCATTACGCGGCCGGTGACTGCGAGGCCGCGCGTACCGCACTGCGGGTCACGGTGGACAAGGCGCCGGATTTTGCCGAAGCCTGGTTTCATCTCGGGTTGGTCGAACAGGACCTGAACCGGCCGGCCGCGGCGGCGGCGGCGTATCGCCATGCGTTGTCCGCCCGACCGGAAATGTTCGAAGCGGCCCTCAACCTTGGCATCAGCCTGCAGGACAGCGGCGATATCGAGACTGCACTGGATGCCTATGCCCGGGCCGTGCGCATCAAGCCCGCGTGCTTCAATCGGGTGGCGCAAGCGCTGACCTCGGCGCCGACGGGGCAATTGTGGCTCGACCCGCGCGCGCTGCGTCGTTCACTGGCCAGGCGTGCGTGAACGCGGCGCCCGGTACTGCTTGCGGTAGATGCCCTTGTCGTCCAGCAATCGCCGTCCCAGGGCGTCGTAAGCCGCCGTTTCCTCGGCATCGAATGCCTGGAACACGTATTCGAGCGGCTCACGCTGCACCGGAAAGCACTGCACCACCGGCGTACCGCGCGCCAGAACGCCTTCGAAACCGGGCTGTGTCCAGATCGCGGGGAACAGGATGCCAACGTCATGGTATCGATCGGCATCGACCAGCCCCGACAAGGCCTGAAACGGCAGATCGGTACGGTTGGCCGGCGGCATGGCGAACAACGACCAGCCGTCCGGCAATTCGACGGTCCAGAAACTGTTGAACTTCACGATCACGCGATCGTCGGCATGAAACGGCGTGCCCTCGACCTGGGCCGGCACATGGAAACTCAGCGGCGCCCGCGGGTGCATGCGTGCTGCCGGTTGCGGCAACGACCAGTCCCAGGAAAACACCCCGTCCCGGACATGCACGTCGCAAGGCAACGTGAACACGAAGCCATGGGTCATCGCATCGACGAATGGCGGGCATTGCTTGACCGTGCGGATGTCGCCGCCGTGGGTCTCGGAATGAGCCGTACTCGGCATCTGCCGCAGCCAGTCCGGCAGCGCCGCGCGCGCCGCCAGGGGCTCGGGCAAGTGCCCTTGCAGATGAGGATCGCAACGAAAGATCACACGCATGCTTGCCGCCTCTTACGGCGAACGGCTGTCGCCGAGACTCAGGTTGAACGCGATGGAAATACGCTGCGCCGGCCCGAGATACGGGCGCACCTGATGATAAAGCCAACCCGGGAACAGCATGAGCAGTCCCGCACGCGGCGTGAACCGCACGTTCGTACCCCCGGTGTTGTGGCCGCCGTCCCTGAACACGAGTGAGGGCGCGTACATGGCCACGCCCGGCCCGCGAGGGTCCATGATTTCGAACTCGCCGCCGAACGATTCATCGCTCGCGCGGCCGCCGTCGTCGACGTAGTACGTGCCCGACCAGTACACGCCCGGGTGATAATGGAATTCGTTGGCGTGCCCGTGTTCATTGATATTGGCCCAGGCACGGGCCGACCAGTGGGCCCGTACAGGCTGACCCGAGCGATCCACGGTCAAGCGATCGGCCATCTGGCGCGCGGCCGCAAGCACTTCTTCCATGCGTGGACCGGCCCATTGGTCCACCGGACGACCGGAGTGCCAGCCGCCAAGATTCGACGCCGCGATCGATCCCTCGCGCGCACGTTCGGCGAGGATACGCTCCTTGAGATCGGCGTTACGCGCCGCGCTGTCGTCGAGCAGCGTCGCCGCGACCGGCGTGGCGAAGAAATGCCCGACCTGCATATCGAGTTCGGAATCGCTCATGGGTTGTTTCACCTCGTATCGAAACGCGCTGTCAAAGAATGGGCTACCACATGTTGCCGGGCCACAAAAAGACGCGGCCCGACGTAACACGCCGGGCCGCCTGCCATCACGAAGGATCGTTGATGACGCCTAACCCATCAACTTTTGCCCTTGGACGCGTGCTTACCGATCGATGACGGGTCGTTGAAGGCTTTCAACAACTCCTCGTACGGTAGCGTTTCGCCCGGCGGGTTCTCGTTGGCCAGTTTCGGCTTCGGGGAACCCGGCTGCTTGAGCCAGTACTCCTTGCTCTTCTTCGGATTGAGCTTCGGCGGCGCCACTTTTTCCAGACCCGCGATCTGGATCCGATGCATGACCTCGTCGAGCTCCTCGGCCACCTTGTCCATACCCTCCTGGGGTGTGAGGGCACCGCTGTTGATCTGCGCGATGTTCTTCCACCAGGCCGAGGTCATCTTGCCGTAGGCCGGGACGTTGGTACCGGTGGGTGTCCAGTACTTGTGCGCCGGGCTACGGAAGAATTCGACCAGGCCACCGAGATACGGCGCAGCCTCGCCCATTTCCTTGGAATTGATATCCGAAGTCCGGAACGGCGTCAGCGCCGCCCAGCTCTTGCGCAGGGAAACCGACTTGCAGATGCAGAACTGGGCATACAGCCAGCTCGCAGCCCGCTTTTTCGTCGGGGTCGTCTTGGGCAGGATCCAGGAGCCGCAATCCTGATAACCCAGCTTCATGCCCGCTTCCCAGTATGGACCGTGCGGCGACGGCGCCATACGCCATTTCGGCGTACCGTCGTCGTTCACCACCGGCAGACCGGGCTTGGTCATGCTCGATGCAAACGCGGTATACCAGAAGATCTGCTGGGCGATCTGGCCCTGCGCCGGCACCGGACCGGCCTCCGAGAAGGTCATGCCCGCGGCTTCCGGCGGCGCATACTTCTGCAGCCATTCCTTGTACTTGGTGATGGCATAGACCGCCGCCGGGCTGTTGGTCGCCCCACCGCGCTCGACGCTGGCGCCGACCGGATTCTGCGCCTCGTTGACACGAATGCCCCAGTCATCCACCGGGTGCCCGAATGGCAATCCCTTATCACTCATGCCGGCCATCGACAGCCAGGAGTCGTGGATACGCCAGCCAAGCGACGGGTCCTTCTTGCCATAGTCCATATGGCCGTAGATCCGCTTGCCGTCGAGGTGCTTGACATCGTTGGTGAAGAAGTCGGCGATGTCCTCGTAGGCCGACCAGTTGACCGGCACATCGAGCTCGTAACCGTACTTGGCCTTGAATCGCTTCTTCAGGTCCGGACGATCGAACCAGTCCTTGCGGTACCAGTACAGATTCGCGAACTGGCCGTCCGGAATCATGTACATCTTGTTGTCGAGCGGCCAGGTAACGAAGCTCTTGCCGATGAAGTCGTCCACATCCAGCGTCGACAGGGTGATGTCCTTGCCCTCGCCGGTGATGTAGTCGGTAATCGGAATCACATCGTCCATGCGGGGATGCGTACCGATGAAGTCGGAATCGTTGATGAACAGGTCGTACACATCAGTGCCCGTGGCCATCTGCGTTTCGAGCTTCGAGACGGTATCGCCTTCCTGCATCGTGTCATGGCTGACCTTGATGCCGGTGATCTGCTCGAACGCCTTCGACAGGATATTGGCCTCGAACTGATGCGTGCCGGTTACTTCCGACACGACATTGATCTGCATCCCGCGGTACGGCGCCGCGGCTTCATGCAGGAATTTCATCTCGGCCATCTGCTGATCCTTGGTCAGCGTGGACGGCTGGAGGAAATCGGTCACCCAGTTCTCGGCCGCTTCCATGCCCTTCTTGCCGCGACCGTAGTCCTTGTAACTCGGCACCTGGCCCAGCGGCGGCAGGCTGCTGATGCCGCCGGATGAAGCCGTGGCCGCCTGTGCAGAGGTGCCGATAAACGGAACCGCGGCCATGCCCGCGGCAGCGGCTGCCCCCGAACGCAGGAAATTGCGACGATTGGGATTGAATCCCCGCGGCGCCTTCTCCCCCGTCCGACCCTGCGGGTCGTCCTCATGCTTTTTAGTCATTTCGATCTCCTTCCGATCGCAGTATGAGCCGGCCCGAGCAAATACGAACCGGTGGTAGGGCCGCGCGCATCGCCTGCGAACCGTTGCGATGCGATCGGCCTGAAGTCTTGCGCTATAGCCGCGTTAGCCGAACAGTATGAGCCCGACGATCAGCAGCACGACCAGCACCAGCAGATACCAACTCGACAGCGGTACCAGCGCCACCCAGAGCGCGGTGAGATAGGCCGAGCTGAGCAGGCCGATGAACAGCCGGTCGCCCCGGGTGGTGCTCATGGGAATGATCCAGCCACGACGTTCGCGTGTGGGCTGAATGAATTGCCAGATCGTCATCACGATCAGTATGGCCACAATCCCGATGAAAAACGCGGCCGTGGGTACGGTCCAAAGCATCCATTGCATGTCGCGAACTCCTGACTAGACCCGACCCAGGGCGAAACCGGAGGCGATTCGGTGACGCACGAACCAAATCACCAGAACACCCGGGATGAGCGTGAGCGTGCCGGCAGCGGCGAGAATGCCCCAGTCCGTACCGGACGCAGTAAAAGCACTGCTCATCATGGTGGCGAAGGGCATGGCATTACTCGATGTCAGCGTGTTGGCCAGTAGCAGCTCGATCCAGCTGAACATGAAGCAGAAGAAAGCGGCCACACCGATACCCGAACCGATCAGCGGCAGGAAGATCTTGATGAAAAAGCGCGGCAGCGAATAGCCGTCGAGATACGCGGTTTCATCGATTTCACGCGGCACCCCCGACATGAAGCCTTCCAGTATCCAGACCGCCAGGGGCAGATTGAACAGGGTATGCGCCAGGGCCACTGCATACACCGTGTCGAACAGGTGGATGCTGTGATACAGCTGGAAATACGGAATCAGGAACACCGCAGGCGGCGCCATCAGGTTGGTGAGAAACCAGAAGAACAGGTGCTTGTCGGCGAGAAAATCGTAGCGGGAGAACGCATACGCCGCCGGAATCGCCAGTGGCAACGTAATCGCCACATTCAAGGCAACATACGACAACGAATGCAGGAACGACCCGGTCCATTTTTCGCTATTGAAAATGTCCTGATAGTGGCCGAGCGTCCAGTGGTTCGGCCACAACGTCAGCTGCGTCGTGATCTCGGTGTTGGACTTGAACGACATCATGACCAACCAGTAGATCGGGATCAGCAGGAACAGGATGAAAAGCGTCAGGCAAATACGACGAATCGTCATCTTATTGGCCTCCGTCGCTCGTGCCCACACGAGTCAGCACGATGTAGAACACATAGCTGATCAGCAGAATGATCAGGAAGTAGAGCAAACCGTAGGCGGCCGCCTTGCCGTAAGCGAACTGGCCGATGGCCGTATTCGTAAGCATTTCGGTCATGAAGGTCGTCGAGCTTCCCGGGCCGCCACCGGTCACCGTCAGGGGCTCGGCGTAGACCTTGAAGCTGTAGACGAAGCGCAACAGGATCGCGATCGTGAGCACGCCACGCAGCTTGGGCAGCTCGATGAAACGAAACACCGCCCAGCGCGAAGCGCCGTCGATACGCGCGGCCTGGTAGAACGCACCGGGAATGGCGCACAGCCCCGCATAGCACAGCAGCGCGATCAGCGACGTCCAGTGCCAGACGCTCATCAGTACCACCGTGAACCAGGCCGATAGACTCCCGGTGGCGTAGTTGTAGTTGATGTGCAGCACGTTATTGACGAACGCGCCGAACAGGCCGATATCGCCACGGGCGAAGATCTGCCAGATCAGCCCGACCACATTCCACGGCACCAGCAGCGGCAGCGCGAGCACGACCATGATCGGCCCGACCGCTCGCCCGCTGCGCGGCATCGTCAGCGCCACACCGATACCCAGCGGCACTTCGATCGCGAGCACGATTGCGGTGAACAGCACCTGGCGCCCGAGCGCGCCGCGGAACTCCTCGTTCGTCAGCGCATCGTGGAAGGTCGACCAGCCGATGAACGAGTGGGTGCTCATGTTGAACACGATCTGCAGGCTGTAATTGACCACCGCGATGAACGGGATCAACGACGAAAAAGCGACAAGCAGCGTGGCTGGCAGGACCAGGAACCACGCCTTGTTGTCGGCAAAACGGTTGTTGTTCATGCCGCCACCTCGACTTTGTGACCGATCAGACGCTCGTTGCGATACAGGCAAAGCCACTCGGACGGGAAATGCACGTGCAACGCGTCGTCCCGGATATGGGCGTGGGCGTCGGCGAGCTTGATCTTGAGTTCGTTACCGTCCAGATCGGCCGTCACCAGATGGAACTCACCCATATCGGCGATCGCGCTCACGTCGACCGCGAACCCCTCGCCCGGCGCTGCCGGCTCGACGAACTCGGGCCGGATGCCCAGCTTGTACTCGCCGCCATCCGCCTCGGCCGCCGCCTGCGCCTGAGCCGGTGTGAGCGCGATACGACGCTCGCCGACCACGGCCGAATCGCCGTCGATGCGGCATTTGATGAAGTTCATCCCGGGGCTGCCGATGAAAAACCCGACGAAGGTGTGCTCGGGCCGCTCGAACAACTCCTGCGGCGTGCCCACCTGTACGATTTCACCATCCGACATCACCACCACCTTGTCGGCGAACGTCAGCGCCTCGATCTGGTCGTGGGTGACATAGATCATGGTGTGGCTGAACTGCTTGTGCACTTCCTTGAGCTGACGCCGCAAGCGCCACTTCAGCTGCGGATCGATCACCGTCAACGGCTCATCGAACAGGATCGCCGAGGTGTCGTCGCGCACCAGTCCGCGCCCCATGGAAATCTTCTGCTTGAGTTCCGCGCCCAGCCCGCTGGCGCGGCGCTTGAGGACATCGCCGAGGTCAAGCATCTCGGCGACTTCCCGGACGCGGCGGTCGATGTGACTGCGCTCGACCTTTCGGTTACGCAGCGGAAACGCCAGGTTGTCGTACACACTCATCGAGTCGTACAGCACCGGGAACTGGAACACCTGTGCGATGTTGCGGCGCTCCGGCGACAGGTCGGTCACGTCGCGATCGCCAAAGAACACGCGCCCCTCGGACGGCTTGAGCAGCCCGGAACAGATATTCAACAACGTACTTTTGCCGCAGCCGGACGGGCCGAGCAAGGCATATGCCCCGCCGTCGTCCCAGCTGAAGTTCATCGGCTGCAGCGCATAATCTTCCGGCCGTCCGGCCTGGCCGGAATAGCTGTGCGCTACGCCGTCGAAACGAATCAAGGCCATAGTGGTTGGCTCCCTCGTCTTATCGGTCGGCGCCGGCTTCGGGCGAATGAACCAGCTGCTCGTCATGATCGAAGACGAACAACTTGTCCGGATGGAAACCCAGCGAAAGCGGGGCGCCGAGATCGTGCTGGTGAACGCCCAACTGCACGGCCACCCAGGGCCGGCCTTCCACCTGGCAATGCACGTACGTATCGGAGCCACTGATCTCGGTGACATCCACGGTCGTATCGATGCGCTGGCCGCCGGTATCGGGGTCGGGGTTGACGATTAGATGGGGCGGGCGCACGCCGAACAGGTACGAACCGTCGGCCAGCCCGGACAGCGCCGCGGGGCGCGCGGTGCGAAGCAGATCGCCCACGTGCAGCTCATCGCCCCGGATTTCGCCGTTGATGATGTTCATCGGCGGATCGCTGAACACACTGGCCACGTGCGTCGTGGCCGGGGCCGCGTAGACATTCGCCGCGTAGTCGTACTGCAGCAGGCGCCCCTCTTCGAGAACAGCGGTACGGCCGCCGAAGGCCAGCGCTTCCCAGGGATCGGTCGTGGCATAGACCACGATCGAACGGCGACCCTCGAGCGCCTTCGGCAGCTCTTCGCGTAAGGTCTCGCGCAGCTTGTAATCGAGATTGACGAGCGGTTCATCCAGAAGCACCAGCTCGGCGTCGCGAACCAGGGCGCGAGCCATGGCCGTACGCTGTTGTTGCCCACCGGACAACTCGGCCGGCAGACGATCGAGCATCGCTTCGATGTGCAGGCGCTCGGCCTCGGCGCGCACCCGACGATCAATCTCCGAACTCGACACGCCGGCGATTCGCAGGGGCGAGGCAATATTCTCGTACACCGTCAGCGACGGATAGTTGATGAACTGCTGATAGACCATCGCCACATTGCGCTTTCGCACCGGCCGGCCCGTCACATCCGTGCCTTCGACGACAACGCGCCCGCTCGTGGGCTTGTCCAGGCCGGCCATCAGCCGCATCAGCGACGTCTTGCCGGACAGCGTCAGGCCGAGCAACAGCGACAGCGAACCGCTTTCCAGCTCGAGATCCATCGGTGCGATGTGGGTCTCGCCGCCCACGACCTTGGACACATTGTCGAGCACTAGCGACATGGCCACCCTCCTCCAAAGTACCGTCGGCGGCTGCCGACCGCTGCCTCATCCGTATGCATCAAGAGATGCCCCAGTTATCACGTGGATCAGATACGTGTTGACGTCGCGTCAACCATTATTCGATTCGAGCTTAGTGTTCGAAACCGAACATGAACAACTAGTCAAAAGTCGTAGAGCCCCGAAACGAGCACCCCAAACCACCGTATGCCGCGCTAATCGGCGACATGCACCGATACACCGGCCTCGGCCAGCAGGTCGGCGAGCGGCTTCGGCGGCGCCACATCGGTAAACAGCGCGTCGATGCAGTCCACGATATTGCCGGCCCGCACCAGGGCATGACGGTTGTACTTGGTCTGGTCGGCGAGCAGAAACACGCGCCGGGCATTGGCGATGATCACGCGCAGCAGGCGTACTTCGCGATAATCGAAATCGAACAACGTGCCGTCCGCCTCGATACCGGAGATACTCATCAACGCGTAATCGACCTTGAAATTGTTGAAGAAATCCAGCGTCATCTCGCCGGTCACGCCGGCGTCGATCGAGCGCACCGTGCCCCCGGCGACCATGACCTCGGCATCCTTGGAAGCCGAGAGCATGCCCGCGATCTGCAGATTGTTGGTGATCACGCGCAGCCCCTTGTGTCCGGCCAGTGCCCGCGCGGTTTCCTTGGTCGTGGTCCCCAGGGTGAGAAACAGCGACGCGTGGTCGGGAATCTCGCGCGCCACCAGTTCCGCGATCTTGCGCTTGCCTTCCAGATTGAGCACCTGGCGGGCCTCGTAGGCGAGATTCTCGACGGTCGAGGGCAAACCCGCGCCGCCGTGATAACGCCGCAACAACCCGGCCTTGCACAGCGCATTGACGTCACGACGCGCGGTCTGTTGCGTGATATCGAAACTGCGCGCGAGCGCTTCGATGGCGACGAAGCCCTGCTGCTCCACCAGATCGACGATCTCGCGCTGGCGCGGCGTCGGCGTTTGTTCATCCGAAGCCGGACGATTGGGCGTTGTCACTCCACTCTCTCCTTTCGGATCCGATCAACACGATCCCCGATGTCGCGGCCCATGCTTCGAAGTCGCACCCGTGTTTGTCCCGCCCGGCCCGGGAACCGCCGGGGACCGGCAAACCGCTGGCGTCCTTATGTTCAAGCCCGGGCCGCACAGCACACATACTCGAAATTGCATGTTAGCCGGCTGCTCACCTATCGCCCTCTACAACTTTTGTTGTATTTTTGTTTTCGCTTTCGAACTCTAAGGTTTTAATCCGAACATAAGGCGATCCCGATATGAGCACTCCGCAAACGTATGACCTGATTGTGGTCGGTGGTGGCATCAATGGCGCCGGCATCGCCCGCGACGCCGTGGGTCGAGGCCTTTCGGTTCTGCTGTGCGAGGCAGACGACCTGGCGAGTCATACGTCCTCGGCTTCGACGAAGCTCATTCACGGCGGGCTGCGATACCTCGAGCAGTACGAATTCAAGCTCGTGGCCAAGGCCCTGTCGGAGCGCGAAGTGCTGCTCAAGGCCGCGCCGCACATCATCTGGCCGATGCGATTCATCCTGCCGCATCAAAAGCATCTGCGTCCGGCCTGGATGATCCGTACCGGGCTGTTTCTTTACGACCATCTCGGCGGCCGTCAGACCCTGGCGGGCTCGCACGGCGTGAAATTCGACGACCACCCGGCCGGCGCGCCGCTCAAGCCCGAGTTCAACAAGGGTTTTGTCTACTCGGACGCCTGGGTCCAGGATGCGCGGCTGGTCGTGCTCAACTGCATGGATGCCGCCAACCGCGGCGCCACCATCATGACGCGCACGCGCTGTGAATCCGCCACGCGCGGCGCCGATGGCTGGCAGGTGACACTCAAGACCGCCGCCGGCGAGACCATCGAAGCCAAATCGCGCGGGCTCGCCAACGCCGCCGGCCCCTGGGCGGTGCGTTTCCTCGACGATGTGGCGACGATGAACCACCAGTACGCGCTTCGGCTGATCAAGGGCAGTCACATCGTGGTACCGAAGCTGTTCGATCACGACTACGCCTACATCTTCCAGCAGCCGGACGGACGCATCGTGTTCGCCATTCCCTACGAACAGGATTTCACCCTGATCGGCACCACCGACGTGGAACACGAAGGCGCGCCCGGCAAGGTCGCCATCGAGCAAGACGAGATCGCCTATCTCTGCGAGTCGGCGAACCGCTACTTCGAGCAGTCGATCGCGCCGGACGACGTGGTCTGGAGTTATTCCGGCGTGCGCCCGCTGCTCGACGACCGCGAGGACAACGCCAGCGAGATCACCCGCGATTACCGCATCCAGCTCGATACCGACGGCGCCCCGCTGCTCAACGTCTTCGGCGGCAAGCTGACGACTTTCCGCCGCCTGGCCGAGGACGCCGTCGACCAGATCGCGCCCGAACTCGGCAACCAGCACAAGGCCTGGACCGGCAACGGCCATCCGCTGCCCGGGGGTGAGGAATCCAGGCCGCAGCATCTGTTCGAATCATTGCAGGCCAGTCATCCGTTCATCCCCCTGGGCATGGCGAATCGCATGGTGTTCAACTACGGCACGCGCGTGCGCGATATCGTCGCCGGGGCGAAAAGCCTGGACGACCTGGGCGAGCACTTCGGCGCCGGCCTGTACGCAGCGGAAGTCGATTATCTATGCGAGCACGAATGGGCGCGCACGGCCGAAGACATTATCTGGCGCCGCTCCAAGCTGGGTCTGCGGCTGGCATCCGGCGAGGTGGATCGGCTGACGGCCTATCTGCGCGAGCGTGCCCCCGCCTGAGCACGGCGCCCGATCTGCCGCCGGCTTTGATTCGGGTTACCTTGGGCCGGGCAATCCGCCGTTGAGCGGTTCATCCGCGGCCACCGGGCGGCGTCGCCGGCCGGTCCCGACAAACGCCTGCGATGCGGTGTCGCGCGCATGAAACGAAGCAAGCGCCGCGCGCTTCAAAGGAGAGAGCGATGGACAAGAAATACATACTCGCCATAGACCAGGGCACGACCAGTTCGCGTTCGCTGCTGTTCGACCGCAATGGCCGGATCGCAGGCATCGCGCAACGCGAATTCGAACAGATTTTCCCGCGCCCGGGCTGGGTCGAGCACAATCCGCGCGACATCATGACCAGCGTGCTCACCACGCTCACCGAACTGATCAACAACACCCAGGTCGACGTCTCGGAGATCGCCGGCATCGGCATCACCAATCAACGCGAGACCACGGTCGTCTGGGACAAAAAGACCGGGCAACCGGTGTACAACGCCATCGTCTGGCAATCGCGGCACTCGGCCGAGATCTGCGACGAACTGCGCGAAGCCGGCCATACCGGGATGATCCGCGACAAGACCGGGCTGGTCATCGATGCCTACTTCTCGGGCACCAAGCTGAAGTGGATCTTCGACAACGTGGATGGCGTGAAGGAAAAAGCCGAAAGCGGCGACCTGCTGTTCGGCACCATCGACACCTGGCTGGTCTGGAACCTGACCGGCGGCGACGTGCATGTCACCGACGTGACCAATGCCTCGCGCACGATGATGTTCAACATCCGGGACCGCCAATGGGACCCGCAACTGCTCGAACTATTCGGTGTACCCGAGGCCATGCTGCCGGCGGTGAAGTCGAGCAGCGAAACCTATGGCCACGTTCAGCCCAAGTATTTTTTCGGCAACGAGATTCCCATCGCCGGCATGGCCGGGGACCAGCAGGCCGCCCTGTTCGGCCAGGCCTGCTTCGAGCCGGGCATGGCCAAGAACACCTACGGCACGGGCTGCTTCACGCTGATGAACACCGGCACCGAGGCCACCGCCTCGGAAAACGGTCTGCTGACCACGATCGGCTGGGAGATCGACAGCACCATCGAATACGCCCTCGAAGGCAGTGTTTTCGTGGCCGGCTCCGTGATCCAGTGGTTGCGCGACGGGTTGCGCATGCTGGGCAAATCATCCGATTCGGAAGCCTATGCCGAGCGTGCCGGCGACAATGACGGCGTGTACATGGTGCCCGCATTCACCGGCCTCGGCGCGCCCTACTGGGACAGCAACGTCCGCGGCGCCGTGTTCGGGCTGTCGCGCGGCACCACCAAGGAGCATTTCATACGCGCGGCCGTGGAATCGATCGCCTATCAAAGCGCCGATGTCCTGCGGGCCATGCAGGCCGACGCCGGCCTCAATCTGGCCGAACTGCGTACCGACGGCGGCGCGATCGCGAACGACTTCCTCGCCCAGTTCCAGGCCGACATTCTCGGCGTGGACGTACTGCGCAGCGAAGTCAGCGAAACGACCGCGCTCGGTGCGGCCTATCTGGCCGGCCTGGCCGTGGGCTTCTGGGAATCGCGCGAACAGATCGCCGAGCAATGGGCCATCGAAACGCGTTTCACACCGGCCATGCCGAGCGGCAAACGCGAACAACTCGTCGCCGGCTGGGAGCGCGCGGTACGGGCCACCATGGGCTTTCGCGTGGATTCGTGATGGCCGCCCGCCAACCCACGCCGTTTTTCAGTCACGCATCTCCTCCGATGCGATGGCTTCGCCGGGACCGTCCCGGCGAGGCTTTTCTGCCGGGCCAGGCGCCGCATGCGGCGCGGGCTCATCCCGCTGCCACGGCGCCCGCCGCCAATCTTTATGCGCGCGCGGCCGGGTGCGGTAATGTCAATGCAAGCCGAAGCGCATGCCTGAATTGCGCTCGCACCGGTTCGCGCGTTTCCAAGCCAGGTCAATTCCATGATAACCCAGATCAAGAAACTGCTCGACGAAGCCCAGACCCGCAAGGCACGCGCGTTCGTTGAAAACGCCGAGTTCGTGGAAGGCAAGGCCACCAACCGCGGCTCGAACATCAAGAACAACGAGCAGATCAGCGAGGGCGATTCCGAGCAGTCGGAAATCGGACGACTGGTGGTCCAGGCCCTTCTGAATAACGACGACGTTCTCAACACCGCGTTCCCCCGCGGCATCCCCGGCCCCACCTTCTCCCGCTATCAGCCCGGCATGTACTACGGGCTGCATATGGACGAAGCCATCATGAACACCAAACCGAAACCGTTGCGCACGGATCTGTCGGTCACGGTGTTTCTGTCCGCCGCCGACGAATACGACGGCGGCGAACTCGAACTGTGGACCGGAACCGACCCGCAGCTGGTCAAGCTCGATGCCGGCGACGCGGTGATCTACCCCACCGGCCTCATCCACCAGGTCCGGCCGGTGACCCGCGGCACGCGCTATGCCGCCGTGACCTGGATACAAAGCCAGATCCCCGAGCTCAAACACCGCCAGATTCTGTCGCATTATTATCACCTCGTCGCCCGCATGGGGCACAAGGCCGACGAAACCGATCGCCTGTTGATGGAATCCGTGCGCACCGGGCTGTACCGGATGTGGATGGAACTCTGATCGGCGCACGGGGCGGCGCCTACGGCCCCGCCTGTTCAGCGCCCCGCCCCGCGGCTGGCCCCGCCGGGCGACGATGAGCGCGTTGCTATCGACGACGACGGCTCCGCGCCGCCCGGCCACCATTGGATGGCCTGCGCATGCCGCGCCCCGCGGCGCGCGGGTGTGGCAGCCATGCTGCAACACCTGTGGCGACCGAGGCAGCGGTTTACACCGCAGCCAATGCGTGCAAGGCCGGATTGCAGGGCATCGCGGCGCCCCATTCCAATGGCGCGAAATTTGCGCTATCACAGGGGAACCGGCGTTCAGGAAAACGCGCCGCCTCGCTCCGCGAGCGGAGCATCCAAAACCATAATGAGGAGATCGGTTATGTGCGCAGTCGCAGCCCGTGAAGTCCAACTCGAATCCAGTGTCCGCCAATTCATCGACACCCCACGCAAGATGCTCATCGGCGGCCAATGGGTGGCCGCCGAATCGGGCAAGACCTTCGAGGTCTACAATCCCGCGACCGACCAAGTGGTCGCCCATGCCCAGTCCGCGGCGAAGGCCGATGTCGACAAGGCCGTGAAGGCGGCCCGCAAGGCCTTCGATGATGGGCCGTGGACCCGGATGTCGCCGGCCGAGCGCGGCCGCATCGTCTGGAAGATCGGCGACCTGATCATGGAACACCAGGAAGAGCTCGCCCAGCTGGAAGCACTCGACAACGGCAAGCCCATTTCCATTGCCCGGGCGGCCGACGTGCCGCTGGCCGCCGAACTGTTCCAGTACATGGCCGGCTGGGCGACCAAGCTCAACGGCGAGCAGATCGGCATCACCGTGCCCTACGCGCCCGGCGCCCAGTGGCATGCCTACACCCGCCGCGAGCCGGTGGGTGTATGCGGGCAGATCATTCCCTGGAATTTCCCGCTGCTGATGGCGGCCTGGAAACTCGGCCCGGCCCTGGCCTGCGGGAATACGGTGGTCATGAAACTGGCCGAGGAAACGCCGCTATCCGGCCTGAAGCTTGCCGAAATCATGCAGGAGGCCGGCGTGCCCGACGGCGTGGTCAACATGCTCACCGGCTTCGGCGAGGAGGCCGGCGCGCCGATCGCGGCCCACCCGATGGTCGACAAGATCGCCTTCACCGGCTCGACCGAAGTCGGCCGCCTGATCGTGGATGCGGCCAAGGGCAACCTCAAGAAGGTTTCACTCGAGCTGGGCGGCAAATCGCCGAACATCGTGCTCGATGACGCCGATCTGGAAAAAGCCATTCCAGGCGCGGCCAACGCCATCTTCTTCAACCACGGCCAGTGCTGTGCCGCCGGCTCACGCCTGTTCGTACACGAAAAAGTCTACGACCAGGTGATCGAAGGCGTGGCTGAGTACGCCCGCAACATCAAGCTCGGCCCGGGGCTCGATCCGGAAACCCAGATGGGCCCGCTCGTCTCCCGGACCCAGCTCGAGCGCGTCACCGGTTATCTCGAAGCCGGCCGGAAACAGGGCGCGACGGCTGCCGCCGGCGGTGAACGCGCCGAGGGCGAGGGCTACTTCGTCAAGCCGACGGTGCTGGTCGACGTCTCCGACGAGATGAGCGTCTATCAGGAAGAAATCTTCGGGCCGGTGGTGGCGGCGACGAAGTTCAGGGACGTGGACACCGACCTCATCAAGCGCGCCAACGACACCGTATTCGGCCTGGCCTCGGGCGTCTGGACCCAGGACATCGGCAAGGCACACCAGCTCGCCGCCAAGATCCGGGCCGGCACGGTGTGGGTCAACTGCTACAACATCTTCGACGCCGCCCTGCCCTTCGGCGGCTTCAAGCAGTCCGGCTGGGGCCGCGAGATGGGTGAGCAGGTGCTGAACAACTACACCGAAACCAAGGCCGTCGCCGTGTCGCTCTGACACCTCGCTGCGCGCACCCATCGGCCGGCTCCCTCGCGGGCCGGCTTTTTTGTGCCCGGCGCCGGGGTCAGCCGCCATTGCGCCCGGGTTTATATGTCCATATTATTGGACATATGGACGAATTTGACGCCATCGAGTGTTTCTCGGCGCTCGCCCAGCAAACGCGGCTTGCGGCCTTTCGCCTGCTGGTCCGGCACGAGCCGAATGGCCTGCCGGCGGGTGAAATCGCGCGCCTGCTGGACGTGCCCCACAACACGATGTCGGCGCATCTGGCGGTGCTGACGCGGGCCGGTCTGGCGATGTCGCAACGCCGCAGCCGATCGATCGTCTACCGCGCGGACCTGACGCACATGCAGGACACCGTGCGCTTTCTCGTGCGCGACTGCTGCGCCGGCCGCCCCGAAATCTGCGAACCATTGCTGGATTCGCTGGCCGAATCCGCCCCGGCGCCCGACAACCGAAAGGACCCGCCATGCAACCGATGATTTACCACAACCCCAACTGCGGCACCTCGCGCAATACGCTGGCGATGATCGAGGCCTCCGGCGAGACGCCCGAGATCGTCGAATATGTCGATAATCCCCCGTCGCGGGCGCGCCTGCTCTGGCTGCTCGAGCAAATGAACATGCCCCCGCGCGACCTGCTGCGCCGCAAGGGCACGCCGTACGACGACCTCGGCCTGGACGATCCTGCCCTCACCGACGCGCAACTGATCGACGCCATGCTGGCCCATCCGATCCTGATCAACCGGCCGATCGTGGTGACCGACAAGGGGGTGTGCCTGTGCCGCCCGTCGGAGCGCGTGCTGGACCTGCTGGATGCGCCGGTCGGCCGTTTCACGAAGGAAGACGGCGAAGTCGTCACGCACTCGCAGAGCGCGTGATGGTCGATCATTTCAGTCTTCACGATCTGCCGAATATCGATCCGGACGCGCTGCACCCCATTGATATCGACGCACTGGTCGGCCCGGATGCCGCCCGGCACGCGCCGCGCATTCTGATCCTCTACGGCTCGCTCAGAGCGCGCTCCTACTCGCGCTTTCTGGCCGAGGAAGCGGCCCGCCTGCTGCGCTGGTTCGGCTGTGAGGTGCGGCTATTCGACCCAGCCGGCCTGCCCCTGCCGGACGATGCCGAGGCCGATCATCCGAAGGTACAGGCGCTGCGCGACCTGGCGACCTGGTCGGAAGGCATGGTGTGGATCAGCCCGGAACGTCACGGCGCGATGACCGGCATCATGAAAACCCAGATCGACTGGATACCGCTGTCGCTGGGCGGGGTCCGGCCCACCCAGGGCAAGACGCTGGCGGTCATGGAAGTTTCGGGCGGCAGCCAGAGCTTCAACGCGGTCAACCAACTGCGGGTACTGGGCCGCTGGATGCGCATGGTCACAATCCCGAACCAGTCCTCGGTGCCCAAGGCATTCGGCGAGTTCGACGACGACGGCCGCATGAAGGATTCGCCCCTGTATCGACGCGTGGTCGACGTCTGCGAGGAACTTGTGAAATTCACCTGGCTGATGCGCGACCGCGGCGATTATCTGACCCGCCGCTACTCCGAACGCGTGGAAAGCGCCGAACAGACGTCCAAACGCGTCAATCAAGTCGCGCACTGAATCGCTTTTCTCCTCCGGAGTTTCCGCCATGCTGGCGCTCGCCATCTTCATCGTCACCCTCGTGCTCGTCATCTGGCAGCCGAAGAATCTCGGCATCGGCTGGAGCGCGCTGGGCGGTGCCGCCGTGGCCCTGGCCACCGGCGTGGTGCACGGGTCCGACGTTGCCGTGGTCTGGCATATCGTCTGGGATGCCACCTTCACGTTCGTCGCGCTGATCATCATTTCGCTGATTCTCGACGAAGCCGGCTTTTTCTCCTGGGCGGCGCTGCATATCGCGCGCTGGGGCAACGGGCGCGGGCATTTACTGTTCCCGCTCGTCGTACTGCTGGGTGCCGTGATCGCCGCGTTCTTTGCCAACGACGGCGCCGCCCTGCTGCTCACGCCGATCGTGATCGCGATTCTGGTCCGGCTGGAATTCTCCGCCGCGGCGGCCCTTGCCTTCATCATCGCCACCGGCTTCATCGCCGATACCGCCAGCCTGCCGCTGGTGATCTCCAATCTGGTGAATATCGTCAGCGCCAATTTCTTCGGCGTCTCGTTCGATCGCTATGCCATCGTCATGGTGCCGGTCGACCTGGTGTCGATCGCCGCCACGCTGGCCGTGCTCTGGCTGGCCTTCGGCCGCCGGATGCCACGGCGCTATCCGGTCGACGCGCTGGCGACGCCGGCCAGCGCGATCGTCGACCCGCAGGTATTCCGCGCCGCCATGCCGGTGCTGGAAGCGCTGCTCGTGGCTTATTTCGTCCTTGCGCGTTGGCATGTGCCTTACTGCCTCGTGACCGGTAGCGGCGCCCTGGCCCTGCTCGCCATCGCCGGGCGCTGGTGGCGCGGCGGGCGCGGGGCCCGTGTTCCGCTCGGCCCGGTCATGCGGAACGCGCCCTGGCAGATCGTGCTGTTCTCGATCGGGATGTATCTGGTGGTCTACGGGCTGGGCCGGGCCGGACTGACCGATTACGGCGCGACCGTGCTCGACTGGCTGGGGGCGCAAGGCGCGATCGTGGCCACGCTCGGCACGGGGTTTCTATCGGCCTTCGTGGCCTCGGTGATGAACAATCTGCCGTCGACGCTCGTCGGCGCGCTGGCCATCAAGCAGGCCCAGGTGCCGGAGCTCACCCGCGAGCTGATGCTCTATGCCAATGTGATCGGTAACGACCTCGGCCCCAAATTCACCCCGATCGGCAGCCTGGCCACCCTGTTGTGGCTGCATGTGCTGGCTAACAAGGGCCACCGCATCGGCTGGGGTCAATACATGAAGGTGGGGCTGGTGCTCACGCCGCCCGTACTGCTGGCCACACTCATGGCTCTGGCGATCTGGCTGCCGCTGGTGGCGTCACCGTGAACGAAACCGGTCGACCGCTTCCGCGCCAGCCCGGTTCGCAGTCGACCTCAGGCGGGCGAAGCACCAGGCGGGGCAGCCCCGCACCCGCGACGGGGCCCGCCGCCATCATGGCGCTGCCCCTTGGTCATGAAAAAATCATCGCCGGTCCGCAGCCTGACGGCGCCTGCGGGCGCTCGCGGCGGGCACGGCTCCGCTTGACGCCTTCGGCCAGGATCATTGCCAACCATAGACCGGAGGCCACATGAGCCTGATCGCGATCGCGTTGATTGTCGTGGCGTTCGCCTTTGCCTGGAGCATGGGCGCGCACTACACCGGCGCCTGCATGGGCATGCCGTATGCGGCGAACACGATTCGCCTGCGGCCAGCGCTGCTGCTGATGGCACTCTTCACCCTGCTCGGCGCGACCTTCCTGAGTCACGCCGTACTCACCACGGTCGGTCACGGCATCGTCGGCGCGCCACGAATCAGCGTTGGCGCGGCGTTGTGCATCGTCGCCGTCGCCTTCGCGCTCACGACCTGCTTCAATCTGTTGCGCATCCCCACCTCCACCATTCAGATTCTCGTGTTCGCGGTGGCCGGTGTCGGCATGTCGCTCGGTCTGCCCATCCGTTGGGGCACGATTGCGCGCCTGGTGGTGCTGTGGGCAGCCGCGCCGCTGGAGGCCCTGGTGTTGGGGTTTGTCTTCACGCATATCCTGAGTCGATGGCCCGCGGCCGGGAGCCAAGGCCATCCGGCCATCGCCCGCGCCCTGCTGGCGGTCGGTGTCCTCGCCTCGCTGACCATGGGCGCCAACGACGTGTCCAACGCCACTGCCGTGTTTCTCAGTACGCATCTGTTCGGGGTATTCGCGGCGGCTTTCGTGGGCGGCCTGGGCCTGGCGCTGGGCGTGCTGACCTGGGGCAAGCCGCTGCTGGAAAAAGTGGCGTTCGATGTCGTGAAGATGGACCTGCCGATGGCCACCGCCGCACAGGGTGTGCAGGCGATGGTGGTCCTCGCGGCGGTGGCTTTTGGCTACCTGACGTCGATGAATCAGGCACTCGTGGGGGCCATGGCCGGCGCCGGGCTGGCCCGCGGACGCGACACCGTACAGTGGCCGGCGGTGAAGGGGATTTTGAAAGGCTGGCTGATCGGGCCGAGCGCCGGGTTCCTGTGCGGCTATGGCGCCGCATTCATTGTGCGCTGGACCGGAGGCTGAACGGGCCTTGCCCGCCGGTTCCGCTCCCGGGCCGGTCGAAAAAATGCGGGGCCGGAGCCCCGCAAAGTCCGGAGGAGCCGGAATCAGCTCAGGTGATGGGTTTCCTGCAGGCCATAGACCGGGGTCGGAATGCCTTCCATCCGGGCCTTGAGCTGCAGTGCCAGGTAATGGGAATAGTGGCGCGACTGGGCCAGATTGCCACCGTGGAACCACAGGCCTTCCTGCCGGGTCGGTTTCCACATGTTGCGCTGTTCGCCTTCCCACGGCCCGGGGTCCTTGGGCGTATCGGAGCCCAGCCCCCAGACCTTGCCGACCTTGTCGGCCACGTCCTGTGAGATCAGATCGGCCGCCCAGCCATTCATCGAACCATAACCGGTGGCATAGATGACGACATCGGCCGGCAGTTCACGGCCATCCTCGAGCACGACACTGTGCTCGGTCAGTTCCTTCACATCGGCGCCGCTGGCCAGCTTGATCCGGCCATCGATGATGAGCTGGGACGCGCCGACGTCGATGTAGTAGCCGGACGCTCGCCGCAGATACTTCATGAACAGGCCGGAACCGTCCGGCCCGAAATCGAGCATGAAGCCGGCGTCTTCCAACTGTCGATAGAACTCGGCGTCTTCCGCGCGGATGGCATCGAAGATCGGCTTCTGGAAGTCGGCCATGATCGCGTAGGGAATGGAGGCAAACAGCAGATCGGCCTTTTCCGTGGTGATGCCGTTGGCCACGGCCTCCTCGGAATACAGCGGGCCCAGCGCATGCTTCATCAGCGATTCAGAGCGCGAGATGTGCGTGGACGATCGTTGCACCATGGTCACATCGACCCCGTGTTCGGCAAGCGCCGCACAGATGTCGTGCGCCGAGTTGTTGGCACCGATCACCACGACCTGCTTGCCCTCCATGCCGTCCGGCCCGGGGTGCTCGGACGAGTGTTGCAGGATGCCCTGGAAGCGATCCTGGCCCGCAATGGTCGGCCTATTCGGCTTGGCCGACATGCCAGTGGCAAGGACCAGCTGTTTGGGATGGAGCGTGATTTCTTCTCCGTCCCGGTCGACGACCACGGTCCAGGTCTGGGTGTTCTCGTCGTAGCTGGCCCGCCTGGCCTCGGTCGAACCCCAGAAGTTCAATTCCATGACCCGGGCGTACATTTCCAGCCAGTCGCCGACCTTGTCCTTGGGCGAGAACACCGGCCAGTTATCGGGGAATTTGATGTACGGCAGATGGTCGTACCACACCGGGTCGTGCAGACACAGCGACTTGTAACGCTTGCGCCAGGAATCCCCCGGACGTTCGTTCTTCTCGACGATGAGCGCCGGCACGCCGTGCTGGCGCAGGCGTGCGGCGAGCGCAATGCCCCCCTGCCCACCGCCAATGATCAGCACATAGGGCTGGGTAGTCACGCCGAGCTCGGCCAGCTCGGCCTCCCGCTCCTCGGCCCAGGTGGGCTCGCCCTGGTGTTCGCCGTGTTTGGCACCCAAGGGACGCGAATGGCCTTTCGGCTCCTCGTACCCCTTGAGTTCGTGCATCGTCGTGAGCAAGGTCCAAATCAGGCCGTTCTTGAGCCGGATATAGCCGTAACCACGCGCCACGCCCGTATCGAATTCGATGAAGCCTTCGGTGATGCCGTCGGCATGCGCGGGCTCCTCGTTGTCGTCCACGGTCCAGTCGGCGGGCTGTACGTCGTCGAGCCGGTTTTCCAGCATGTCGCGAATTTGTGCCTTGCCTTCGACCGTCTTGATGTTCCAGGTGAAGGCAACGAGATCGCGCCAATAGCAGTCGTCGGCGAAAAGCTCCAGCGCCTCGTCGATATTTCGATTGATAAGCGCCTTGTTGAGCGCCGACAGCACGTTCTGGATCTTGGTGCCTGCGGCAGTGTCCAGCATGGTTTTCTCCTCTGTGTTTCGCTGTTGTCGGAATAATCGGGTCAGGCCGCGTTCTCGAGATCAATCAGGATCTTGAGTTCGGTGCCGGCCGGGTCGAGCAGCGCGTCGAAGCCGTGTGCGACCGCCTCGTCGAGTGGGATACGGCGCGTCACCGCCCGTTCCGACGGGATCTGTCCGCTGGCGATCAGCCGGCAGACACGCGGCCAGTACCAGGTCGGGTAGCACCACGAGCCGCGCACATCGATGTCCTTGAACGTCACATCGAACCAGTTGAGCGGGTTTTCGCCCGCATGCAGCCCGGTCTGCACGATCACGCCCTGCTTGCGCACGGCGTCCAACGCCGATTTCAACGCCTGCTCGTTGCCGGCGCATTCGATGGCGACGTCGCAGCCGACATGGCCTTCGCTATGGTCGCGCACGACATCGCCCACCGATTCGCTCTTCGCGTTGATGGCGACCACCCCGGGCACCGCGGTCTCTGCCAGCTTGAGCCGGGTCGGATTCACATCCGAGATGAACAACTGCGTGGCGCCCGCCGCGCGTGCGGCAAGCAGCACCAGAATGCCAATCGGGCCGGCCCCGGCGACCAGCACGCTGGAACCGGCGGCCACGCCGCCCCGGTCGCAGGCATAAACAGCCACGGCAGTCGGCTCGACCAGCGCAGCCTGTTCGTCGGTCATGGCCTCGGGAATCACCTGCACGTTGTAGTCGTTGACCAGCGCGCCACCCGACATCCCGCCGTAATCCCAGGACAGGCCCACCAGCGCCAAGCGCTCGGACAAATGAAACAACCCGCGATCGGCGAAATAATCGCCGGCACGCGGCATGATCAGCGGTTGGATCGAAATCCGATCACCGACCGCGGCGTTGGTCACGCCGTCGCCCACGGCGGTCACCACCCCACCGAATTCGTGGCCCAGCGTCTGCGGTAGCTGCGCTTTCGAATAGGGATGGGGCGCGGTCGGAATGAAAATGGGCCCGTAGGCGTATTCATGCAGATCGGTACCGCAGATGCCGCAGAAGCGGTTGGCGACGACGACCTGACCTGGTGCCGGATCATGCGGGGGCTCGACTTCCTCGAGCCGTAAATCCCGGGCGGCGTGGAATCGCAGTGCTTTCATCGATCTCCTCATTCGCAGGGTGGACCGTGTCGCTGACATGGCGCGCAAACGCGCTCTGGAGAAGATATGGCAAGCGTCGTGCCGTTAATTCATCACCTTGTTTTAAAACAATTATTCATCAGGGTATGCGGCCACGGTCGCGGCGCGTGCCACAGGGTGTTGCCACAGGTGTGGCAGTCGATTGCGGACCGAAAAATCAGTGCGTACGCAGGCGTTTGAGGCGGCGATGAACCGTCGTACGGTCCACGCCGAGCCGGCGTGCGAGTTCCGAAACATTACCGCCGCACTCGGCCAGCCGGGCTTCCAGGCCGGCACATGCCGACGACACGCCGATCTCGTCGGGCAGGTCGTGCATTTCGATGGTCGGCGGCTCGCACAGGGCCGCGGCCACCGCCAGTGCGTTACGCAGTTCGCGCACGTTGCCGGGCCAATGATGCGCCGCCAGCCGGCGCCGCGCCGGCCCGGAAAGACGATATCGCTCGCCGTGCTCGGCGCCGAGTTCGGCCAGGATCGTATCGGCCAACGTATTGAAATCGCCGCGCTCGCGCAGTGGCGGCAGTTTCAGCACGGCGGCGTTGAGCCGGTAATACAGATCCTCACGGAAATCGCCGGTCGCCACCCGGTCGGCCAGTGGCGCATGGGTCGCGGAGATCAGATGAATATCGACAGGACGCGATTCCAGCGCGCCGACCGGGGTCACGCAGCGTTCGGCCAGCACGCGCAGCAGCCGGCTCTGCAGCGCCAGCGGCATATCGCCGATTTCGTCGAGAAACAGCGTGCCGCCGTTGGCGGCGTCGATCAGCCCGCGCTTGCCTCCCTTGGCCGCGCCGGTGAAGGCATTCGGCGCATAGCCGAACAGCTCGGATTCGATCAGATGCTCGGGGATCGCCGCGCAGTTCACCGCGACGAACGGGCCCGGGTCGGGGCGCGCGGCATGCACGGCGCGGGCGAACACCTCCTTGCCGGTGCCGGTTTCGCCCTGGATCAGCACCGGTAGATCACGCCGGGCGAACCGGGCAGCGCGGCGTGCCAGGCGCGTCATCGTCTCATCCGCGCCGGCCAGGCGAGCCAGCGAGTCCGGCATGTCATCGCGCGGCGCCGGCACGGTGGCACGAAGGGTTTTCGGCGCACGCGTTGCCGGCGGCTCGGCACTGGCGAACAGGCGCGGCTGGCCGCCGGCGAACAGGAGCCGATCACGGGCCGATTGGCCACGCATGTACTGATCGAGCATCTCGGCATCCAGGTCGAACAGGGTATCGATCGGCTGGCCGATCAGTTCCGCGCCACTGTGCTCGGTCAGGCCGATGCGCTGCGACAAGGCGCTGAACGCCGCATGCGTCATGCCGCGGATCTGCCCGCCGCCATCCACGGCGATGGCGGCTTCCGGATCGCTGTCGATGAAATCGGGCGAACGCGACAGGCGCAGCAGCCAGTGCCCTTCGGCCTGGCTCATCAGGTTGGCCAGTTCCACCCGCCGCGCGGTGGCGATCACCAGATGCCGCGCCAGCTGCTGGCTCGACCGTGGTACGGCCGAGCGCAGCTGCGAGATATCCACCACCGCCACCAGTTCGCCCAGGGTGTCGAATACGGGCGCGGCCGAACAGGTGAGCCCGATATGCGCCGGATCGAAATGATCGTCCCGGTGCACGGTGATCGGCTGACGCGAGACCAGGCAGGCGCCTACCGCACATGTCCCGCTTCGATCCTCGGCCCAGTCCGCGCCCAGGTACAGGCCGGCATCGCGCAGCGCCGGATCGAGCTTGGGGTTGCGGTAGTGCGCCACGGACACGCCGCGCGCATCGGACAACAACAGCACGTAGTTGTGCCCCGCCACCTGCTCGTAAAGATGATCCAGCGCAGCGCGGCTTATGCGGATCAGTTCCTCCGCCTGCTGCTGGTGCTCGCGCAATTCGGAGCCCGGCACGATGTAGGCATTGCCGCGCTGGCTCGGATCGAGTCGATATTCGTGCAGGCAACGCAGCCAGGAATTGACCACCAGGCCATCCCGGCTGGATGGCTGTCCGGCGGCAACGCGCTCGATTTCCTTCAGATGGGCACTGATCGCCGACATGGCCTCACCTCCGGCCCGACGATGTCACCGCGCGCGGCGCGCGTGCTACCCGACGTTAGTCGGCCGCCGCCCGGGTACTTTTCACATCGACGGCAAGGCCCGGTATTGGCAGCGGCGATACAATGATTCCATCACGTGCAATCGATTGGATCATGTCGGATATTCGCAATCCCGAGCGCCCGGCGCGCGCGCTCGAAATACCGCCGGCGCCCCGGACGGGCGCGACCGCCATCGCGGGCGGCATCAGTCTCGCGCTGCTCGCCGTGCTGTTTGCCGGCTATGGCTTCGCGCAGGGCGTTCTTTATGTCGTGGCGCTCGGCCTGGGCGTCGCGCTCTACCATGCGCGCTTCGGCTTCACCTCGGCATTCCGCCAGCTCATGGCCGTCGGCCAGGGGCAGACGCTGCGCGCGCATATGCTCATGCTGGCGGTGGCGAGCCTTTTATTCGCGCCGCTGATGGCGCTCGGCACCACCGCCTTCGGCGGCCCGTTGTCGGGTTATGTCTTTCCGGTGGGGCTGTCGGTCGCCTTCGGCGGGTTCATCTTCTGCATCGGCATGCAGCTCGGTGGCGCCTGCGCATCGGGCTCGCTGTATACGGTCGGCTCCGGCCAGACCTCGATCCTGATCACGCTGTTCGGCTTCATCGTCGGCTCGGTCTGGGGTGCCCACGATTTCGGCTTCTGGCTGCAGCCGGACTTCGTCTGGAAGAAGATTTCGCTGGCCGATACGTCCTGGGGCTATACCGGCGCGGTGATTCTGCAGTTCATCATCATCGGCGCGATCGTGGCCGCGACCTGGCTGGTCGAGCGCCGGCTGAATCCGCCGCCACGCAAGGGTCCGCCAAGCGAACGGGGGCTTAAGCGCGTACTGCGCGGCGCCTGGCCGCTCTGGGCCGGCGCCCTCGCGCTCGCCGTGCTCAACGCGGCCACGCTCTGGCTGTCCGGCAAACCGTGGGGCATAACCAGTGCGTTCGCGCTCTGGGGGTCGCAGGCACTGTCGGCGCTGGGCGTGGATGTCGGCAGCTGGTATTACTGGTCCGGCCCGCATGCCGGCGGCCTGCACACCCCCATTCTGTCCGACCGCACCAGTGTGATGGACATCGGCATCATCTTCGGTGCGATGGCCGCCTCGGCCTGGGGCGGCACGTTCAGGATCGCCACCGACCTGCCCTGGCGCATCATCGCGGCCCGCCTGATCGGCGGCGTGCTCATGGGCTACGGCGCCCGGATCGCCTTCGGGTGCAATATTGGCGCCTACTTCGGCGGTATCGCCTCGTTTTCGCTGCACGGCTGGCTTTGGGGCGCGGTCGGTCTGCTGGGCACCGTGGTCGGCATCAAGTTGCGGCCCGTGTTCGGCATGAGCGTTCCAAAACTGAGCGACAGCAGTTGCTGACAACGGGCGCCGCGGCCGCCCGGTCGAGCTTCCGGGCGCGTCGGAATCGTTCACGCGGGCCGGTTCTGCAAGGGCTGGCACGCCGGGGACGGGGCCATGGCGTGCTAACATCCAATGCCAAGCTCTGCGACCCCATCGCCCGCTCAACCGCTCGCCCGACACTTCATGAGTACGACCCGTTTGCCTCGCAGCGATTTCAACCTGACCGATCGGCTCGTATCCGATATTTTCTCGGGGCGCTACAAGCCGGGCGATTTCATTCCCAAGGAAATGCAGATCTGCGAGCAGTTCAACCTGAGCCGGACGGTGGTGCGGCGTCATCTTTCCCAGCTTGTGGACGGCGGTATCATCGAGCGGATATCCGGCTATGGATCGCGCGTTCGCGAGTACTCGGAGTGGCACATCCTCGATCCGCTCGTCACCGATTGGATGACGCGCTTTGCCGCCCCCAACGAGGAAATTCAACGCGAGGTGCTGTCATTTCGCCTGAGCGTTGAACCCCATGTGGCCATGGCCGCCACCCGCCAGGCCAACGCCCACGACCTGGTCGCGATCGAGGAAGCCTTCAACGGTATGGCCCGCACGCTCAAGGAAGCCAAGAGCGGCGAACGACGACGCCTGGATAGCGAGTCGGACGTGGCCTTTCATGTGGCCATCTTCCGTGCGACGCACAACATCGTCTGGTCTCAGCTGTCGCATATCCTCCGCCCCTCGATTCACCTCCTCGTGGTCGAGTCGAACGTCAGCGCAAGCGATCCCGAAGACAGTCTCGAGCGTCATCGGCGACTGATGGAAGCGATCCGCATGCGCAAGGTCGAGGATGCCTTCTACGCCGCCCATGCGATTCTGGAAGGCACGAGTCTCGCCCTGGGACTTGCGCACACGCGCCCGGAAGTCATTCCCGTCAGTCTCAGCGACTGAACGACGTCAGGTTCGTTATCCAGCCTCTTGATCGAGCTGCCAGCCATCGCGTTATCGGGCACGTGATTCGCGGATAACGAACCGCCCTTCCACAGTGGGCCCCGTACAACGTCTTATTAGGGCTGAGCTTGGACGACCGGCCCGGCGGCCGAGTGTTCACCAAGCAGTCGGAGCCATCGGCATTGAATACGAGAAGCCAGCTGCGCAGGGCCCGGACATCCATAGCGTTCAGACGCGCGGCCTCGCTACCGCTCAAGCCCTCGCACACGCCGGCCACCGCCAGTAAACGCCGCGCTCGGTTCGCATCACGAGTCTGGCACGCGAGTTCGCGTAGCTCATCGGCACTCTAGGCCCTGATCATCTCGCAAAAGCCAGGCCTTGGGTATGGCGTTTCCGGTCGTGATCGCTGATCCGCTACTGCGTCATTATCGTAACGTCTTGTTTTCATGAATGGGCGTAAGACAAAAGTCCATGTTGAACATTACTGATTAATGTTTGAACATTTTTAGCAGTCGTGCACTGTATCTTGAATCGAATACAGCGGCGCGCCGCTCGCAGGAGACCACAATGCCTATTTTTACAATACACCTCAGCGTCAATTATTTTGCGTCAAAAATGACAACGTTGTCATTTAACGCCGGCCGAACTCGCCAGCTGGCATGGCAACCGGCAAACCGCTGGTCAAGCGGCGACGATTCCCGTTTCACCGACCGATAGATCGCGGCGACGCGTGGTCGTGAATCGCGACGCCTAGCTCTCAATGCAAGCCGGCATTTCAAGACCGGCCACACTTCAAGATTCCGAGATGGAGGAGAACCATGACCCGCGAGCCGATTACGCGCCGGGAGAAACTCGGCTTCGGCATGGGCGATGCTGCAAACAACATGTCGTTCGCTGCCGTCGTCATGTATCTGTCCTATTTCTACACCAACATCTACGGCATATCGCCAGCGGCGGTCGGCACGATCTTCATATCCATGCGGGCGATCGACGCGATCACTGACCCCTTCATGGGCATGATCGCCGACCGTACGCGCAGCCGCTGGGGCCGATTCCGGCCTTATCTTCTATGGTTTCCGCTGCCGCTTACGGCCAGCTGCATCCTGATGTTTACCACGCCCGACTGGGGCAATACCGCCAAGGTGATCTACGCCGCGGGCACGTACTCGGTGATGTCGCTGCTGTACACGGCTGTGAACATCCCCTACTGCTCGCTCGGGAGCGTGATTACCGACGACAACCAGGAGCGTGTCTCCTGCCAGTCGTATCGGTTCGTGATGGTCGGCCTCGTCTATATCTTCCTGACCACCTGTGTACTGCCCCTGACTCAATTCTTCGGCGGTGGCAACGACGCCACCGGGTTTCAGATCACGATGACAATCATCAGCGTGGCGGCGCTGGGCATGTTCATGTTCTGTTTCAGCAACGTGCGGGAACGGATCGTGCCGACTCACGAAAAACGACGTTCGTTTCGAGCCTCGCTGGCCAGCGTCGTGCGCAACCGGCAGTGGCTGATCATCCTGGCGATCACTTTCTTCGAAGCGCTGCAGTTCTTCGTGCGCCAAGGAGCCGCCATCTACTACGCGCAGTATGTGATGGGGTTCGACACGACGCTGATCTCGGTCTTCATGACCGGCGGCGTGGTCGCCAGCATTCTCGGCACCGCGACCTCCGGCTTCTATACACGTCGACTGCAGAAGAAATGGGTGTTCTGCTTCAGCTCGTTGCTGTTGGCGGGATTCTCCGTCGTGCTCTACCTCGCGACCGGCACCAGTCCCGTGCTGATGGGTGGTCTGTTCTTCATCATCAATTATCTCCACGGCATCGGCGCGCCGATCTCCTGGGCGATGATGTCCGACGCCGACGACTACGGCGAATGGCAGAGCGGCGAAAAGAACACCGGGACCACCATCGCCGGCAATCTCTTCTTTCTCAAGCTCGCCCTTGCAATCAGTGGCGGCATCACGGGCTACTTGCTGTCGCTGGGCGGCTATCACGCAGACGCTGCCCAGCAGGGCGACTCGGCGATCTTCGCGATTGTGCTGCTGCTCACCCTCATCCCCGCTGCGGTCAACGTCCTTCTGGCCGCTGCGATCTGGGCCTTCAAGGTCGACGACCGGCTGGTGGCGCGAATCCGCACCGATCTGAATACCGCCTCGTCCGACACGGACCCGAGCGACTACGGCGATCTGGCCTACGATTCGCCCGGACGCTGAAACCCACCACAGCGACACAAAACACTGTAAACAGCCTTTTCGAGGAGTTCGAGCATGCAAGCGAAGATTACGGCCCATCCGCGATTCATCCGGGCACGCATCGATGACCGGCTCTATGGTGCCTTCATCGAACATCTCGGCCGCGCGGTCTACGGCGGCATCTACGAGCCCGATCATCCAACGGCGGATGCCCGTGGCTTTCGCACCGACGTACTCGATCTCGTACGCGAGATCGGCGCGCCCGTGGTGCGTTACCCTGGCGGCAACTTCGTGTCCGCCTACAACTGGGAGGACGGCATCGGGCCGGTCGAGCAACGCCCCACTCGACTCGATCTGGCCTGGCACACGCGCGAGTCAAACGAAGTCGGCATCCACGAGTTCGCCGACTGGTGCGATGCCGCCGGCATTGACATGATGCTGGCCGTCAATCTCGGCTCGCGAGGTATCGACGCCGCCCGCAATTTCGTTGAGTACGTCAATCATCCCGGCGGCAGTCACTGGAGCGATCGGCGTATCGCCAACGGTCGGGCCGAGCCCTGGAACGTCAAACTGTGGTGCCTCGGCAACGAAATGGACGGGCCGTGGCAGATCGGACACAAGACGGCTGACGAATACGGCCATCTGGCCAACGAAACCGCCAAGGCGCTGCGCGCCTTCGACCCATCGCTGGAACTGGTGGCCTGCGGCTCGTCCAACGCCGAGATGCCAAGCTATCCCGAATGGGAAGCCAAGGTGCTCGATCGCTGCTACGAGTCGGTCGACTACATTTCCCTGCACATGTATTTCACCAACTACGCCGACGATGTGGTCGACTATCTCGCCCTGTCGGAAAAGATGGATCGGTATATCGGATCAATCGCCGGGGTGATCGACTACATCAAGGCCAAGAAGCGATCGCGGCATCAGGTCGCAATCTGTTTCGATGAATGGAACGTCTGGTACCACAGCACCGAACAGGACAAGAAGGTGCTGGAAGGCGATGACTGGCCATTCGCCCCACCGCTGCTTGAGGATGTCTACAACTTCGAGGATGCCCTGTTAATCGGCTGCGTTCTGAACACGCTCATCCGCCGTGCCGATCGGGTCAAAATCGCCTGCATCGCCCAGCTGGTCAACGTGATCGCCCCGATCATGACGGAGACTGGCGGCCGCGCCTGGCGCCAGACCATCTTCTACCCCTACTACTTCGCAGCACGCTATGGTCGCGGTGTGGTGCTCGACCTGGACGTCGAGGCCCCCCGATACGACACCACCGACGAACGCAACGTGGCCGCACTCGACATCACCGGAGTGCACAACCCGGACGAGAGCACGATCACTTTTTTCGCCGTCAACCGATCGCCTGACGACGCGCTCGCCATCGACCTCGATTTGAGAGCTTTCGGCTCGATCGGGCTGATCGAACACCAGGTACTGCGCCACACCGATACCAAGGCCTTCAATACGGCCGAACGACCGCACGAGGTGGCCCCGGCGCCCGGCGAGGGGATTTCCTGCGATAGATCGCGCCTCACCGGCCGTATCGAGCCGCTGACCTACCACCTGATTCGGGTCGAAGTTGGCGCTGATCAGCCGTGAACGAGCGCCAGCCGCAACGAATCCGCAGAGCGCCACCGGGGCAATCGTTCCCAGGCTCGCCACGATGCTCGCCACATCAAGCGAGCCCCTGCATTAAAACGAAAGTCTATGTTGAACATATCTCCAACATGTCTGACATTAGTTGCCTGCTACAGGAGTTAGATGATGAGCGACGGACAGAACGGTAATCCCAAACGCCGATCCCAGGCCTGGTTCGGCGGCCACGACCGCGACGGCTTCCTGCACCGGAGCTGGATGAAGAACAGCGGGCTGCCCGACGATGCATTCGATGGCCGGCCGGTGATCGGGATCTGCAACACCTTCTCCGAATTCACCCCCTGCAACGCGCATTTCCGGGGTCTGGTCGAGCACATCAAGCGCGGCATTCTGGATGCCGGCGGTACGCCGCTGGAATTCCCGGTGTTTTCCTGCGGCGAGACGCTGCTGCGCCCGACCGCCATGCTGTTTCGCAACCTCGCGGCCATGGACACCGAAGAAGCCATCCGCGCCAACCCGATGGACGGCGTGGTGCTGATGTGCGGCTGCGACAAGACCACGCCCTCGCTGATGATGGGCGCGGCCAGTTGCGATCTGCCCACCCTGGTGGTTTCCGGCGGGCCCATGCTCAACGGCCGCTTCAAGGGGCGTCAGCTCGGCTCCGGCACCGACGTCTGGAAGTTCTCCGAGGACGTCCGCGCCGGCAAGATGTCGCTGGATGATTTTCTCGCCGCGGAATCCGGCATGCATCGCGCGGCCGGGCACTGCATGACCATGGGCACGGCCTCCACAATGGCCTCGATGGCCGAGTCGCTGGGCATGGCCCTGCCCGGCAACGCCGCGTTTCCCGCGGTGGATGCGCACCGCAACCGGCTCGGCCGCATGTCGGGCCGGCGTATCGTGGAAATGGTCGAGGAAGACCTCAAGCCATCCAGGATTCTTACCCGCAAGGCGTTCGAGAACGCGATCCGCACCAACGGCGCGATCGGCGGCTCGACCAACGCCGTGATTCACCTGCTGGCGCTCGCGCGCCGGGTCGGCGTCGACATGCATCTGTCGGATTGGGACAAGCTCGGCCACGACGTGCCTTGCCTGGTCGACCTGATGCCCTCGGGCCGCTTCCTGATGGAGGATTTCTGTTACGCGGGCGGTCTGCCGGCGCTGATGAAGCAGATCGAGGATCTGCTGCACACCGACGCGCTGACCGTGAACGGCCATACCGTCGGCGAGAACCTGGCCGACGTGGAATGCTTCGATCATGAAGTGATCCGCAAGCGCGACAATCCGGTCAACGAGCGGGGCGGCATCGCCGTGCTCAAGGGCAATCTCGCCCCGGACGGCGCCGTGCTGAAACCCTCGGCGGCCACCGCCGAACTCATGACCCATCGCGGCCGGGCCGTGGTGTTCGAATCGATCGAGGACTACAAGGCCCGGGTCGACGATCCCGATCTGGATATCGATGAAACCTGTGTCATGGTGCTCAAGGGCGCGGGTCCGAAGGGTTACCCGGGCATGGCCGAAGTGGGCAATATGCCGCTGCCGACCAAGATTCTGGAAAAAGGCGTGCGCGACATGGTACGCGTGTCCGATGCCCGCATGTCGGGCACCGCGTTCGGTACGGTGGTGCTGCATGTCTCGCCCGAATCGGCCGCCGGCGGTCCGCTGGCCCTGGTCGAGAACGGCGACATGATCGAGCTGGACGTCGACAACCGCCGCCTGCATCTGGACGTGGACGACGCCGAACTCGAAGCGCGTCGCAAGCGTTGGACCGCCCCGCCGCCGGCGATGGACAGCGGTTACCAGAAACTGTACTTCGACCACGTGCAGCAAGCCGATCTCGGCGCCGATCTGGACTTTCTGGGCGGTTGCCGCGGCGCGGCGATCCCGCGGGAAAACCACTGATCGGCCCGCTATGAGTCAATCCGCAATCTATCCCAGCCTGGAAGGCCGAACGGCATTCGTGACCGGCGGCGGCAGCGGAATCGGAGCCGAAGTGGTTTCGGCGCTGGCACGGCAAAAGGCGAACGTCCACTTCGTGGATATCGACGAGGCCGCCAGCGAGGCGCTGGTCGACCGGTTGCAGCGGGAGTCGAGCATCTATCGCGTGGCGTTCACGCCCTGCGATATTCGCGACGTGGACCGCCTCCAGCAGACGATTCGCAACGTCGAGGTCGAACACGGCGCGATTCGCGTGCTGATCAACAATGCCGCCAACGACGATCGCCACGACTGGCAGTCCGTGACCCCCGACTACTGGGACGAGCGCATGGCGATCAATCTGCGCCCGCAGTTCTTCGCCATTCAGGCGGCAGCCCCCGGGATGGCTAAAGCCGGGGGCGGTTCGATCATCAACTTCGGATCGATCAGCTGGAAGGTCGCCCTCGGCGGCATGCCGGGCTATACCACGGCCAAGGCCGCCATCCACGGCCTGACCCGCGGCATGGCGCGCGATCTGGGCGAATCCAATATCCGCGTCAATACGATCATTCCGGGCGCCATCATCACCGAGCGTCAGCTCGACAAGTGGATCACACCCGAGGACGAGGCCCGGATCCAGGCCAACCAGTGCCTCAAGCAACGATTACTACCCGAGCACGTCGCGCCGACCGTGCTGTTTCTCGCCGCCGACGACAGCGCCGGCTGCACCGCCCACGAATATTTTATCGACGCCGGTTGGGGCTGAAATGGATCTGATCGAACTGTCCGATTGTCTGCCACAGGATCTGGACCGGGCCGTACTCGTCGGCCGCGTCTGGCGCACGGCCCCGATCGACGGTCCGGCCCTGATCGCCGTGCGCGGCGGCGAGGTCGTGGACATCAGCGCTCATTGCCCGACCATGACCGATCTGCTCGATCGCGACGATCTGCTCGAGGTCGCCGCGCGGGCGCCGGGCGAGGCGCTCGGCAACGTACGCGACTGGCTCACCCAGTCGCTGGAAACCGATTCCGGCGAGCGCCTGCTCGCCCCGGTCGACCTGGCCGCGGTCAAGGCTTGCGGTGTGACCTTCGCGGTCAGCCTGCTGGAGCGCGTGATCGAGGAACAGGCCGGCGGCGATCCGGCCAAGGCAGCCGAAGTTCGCAGCCAGCTGCACGAACTCATCGGCGAGGATCTGTCGCAGATCGTGCCGGGATCGGACGCCGCCATGGAACTCAAGAAGGCGCTGATCGAACGCGGCGCCTGGTCGCAGTATCTGGAAGTCGGCATCGGCCCGGACGCCGAAGTCTTCTCCAAATGCCAGCCCATGGCGGCGGTCGGTTTCGGCGCCGAGGTCGGGCTACACCCGTCGTCGGCCTGGAACAACCCCGAGCCGGAGATCGTGCTGGCGGTGGATTCCACCGGACGCACCCGGGGTGCCACGCTCGGCAACGACGTCAATCTGCGCGACCTGGAAGGCCGCAGCGCCCTGTTGCTGTCCAAGGCCAAGGACAACAACGGCTCGGCCTCGCTCGGCCCGTTCATTCGTCTGTTCGATGATCATTTCGATATCGATGACGTGCGCTCGGCACGCGTGCGGCTGGTCATCGAAGGCGCGGACGACGGTTTCCGGCTCGACGATGCGTCCGACATGCGCGAGATCAGCCGCGATCCGCTGGATCTCGTATCGCAAGCGCATGGTTCGCATCACCAGTATCCGGACGGCTTCGTGCTGTATCTCGGCACGATGTTCTCGCCCACGCTCGATCGCGACGGCGAAGGTCAGGGTTTCACGCACCACATCGGCGACCGCGTGACCATCGCCACGCCCACGCTCGGCGCACTCGTCAATCGCGTGAACCGCAGCGACGCCATTCCGCCGTGGACCTTCGGCGCACGCCGTCTTTTCGAACATCTCGCGCGGGGGCGGCAGGGCAGCGCCCCGCAATCGAACGACACCGCTTTCAATCAGGAGTCCCCCATGCCCGAACTCACCGGCCAGCAATTCATTGGCGGCGCCCGCGTGGCAGCCGGCCAGAACACGCTTGCCAGCCGTGCAGCCGAGGACAACGCCCCTTATAAACAGGATTTCTTCGAGGCCACCCCGGAGGAAGTCACCGCGGCGGCCCAGGCCGCCCATGACGCCTTCGATACCTTCTCCACCACCGATCCGGAAACCCGCGCGGCGTTTCTCGAAGCCTGTGCCGACGAGATCGAAGCGCTCGGCGATACGGTCATTCGCGAAGCCATGCGCGAGACCGCCCTGCCCGAGAAACGTCTGACCGGCGAAGTCGGCCGAACGACGGGTCAGCTGCGGCTGTTCGCCAAGGTCCT